>SLIY01000453.1 GCA_007135385.1 Leptolyngbyaceae cyanobacterium CSSed165cm_216 | reverse complement strand
GTAGCGTGGGTTAGGCGGCTGGGAATGGGGCTATTAACAGGCGCCTAAAGGCACCGCCGTAACCCACGGTCGGGGGAGTGATGGAGTGGGGGAAAAATGAAGAACGTAGGGCGTAGCCTGCGCCAGGCAGTAGAAGGCATGGGAAAGGGGTTTCGTTCTTCTCTTTTCGTTTTTCGTTCTTCAATAGCCTTGGGGGTTTGCCCTGGCGGGATTGGTTTCACAGGAAAGGATTCTGGGATGAACAGCGACGACTGCCCAGCAAATGGGCATATACATAGGAAAATTCGCAGCCCATAAAGAAAATCTGGCAGGCCAGGAAAATCCATAACATTAAGATCATCACACTACCGATCACCCCATAGGATACAAAGCGACTACCCAGAGAAATCACACTACTACTGACCAACTGCTGCAACAGAATCAGCAGCGAGGCCGTTAATAACGCCCCTAACCACACATCCTTCCAAGCAATGGAGGTGGCGGGCAATATCTTAAACAAGACCCCGAGGGCCAAGGCCAAAATCAGCAGCGACGAGCCCACTTGTAGGCCACGGGTCAGCATGAGCTCATTCACTTGCAAGAAGGCAAACGTCTCCTGGAAATTGGCCACCAAAGCCAAGATAATTTGAATCACAATATGAGACACCAGTGACAGCAGCAGCAACAGGGTAGTACCGAGTACGAGCAAAAAAGCCGATAGTTGGTTGGTCGCAAAGAATACCACCATCCTTAGCACAGAGCCCGCCTCGGACATGCGACTGGGGGATCCCCAAATTTTGTTCACCGATCGCCGCAAAATCGAAAAAATGGTACTGGCGGCCCATAGCAGCAACAAGGTGCCTACAATGCCAGCTCCTAAACTACTTTCGTTCAAAGCAATTACCGTATCCCTAACCAAGTCGTGCACCTCCGGGGGCAGATACTGCACAATCATCCGCTGAATCGCGACAAAGGCGTCTGTATTCGGACCCAACAACGCCCCCACCACGCTCAGAATCACTAGCAACAGTGGAAACAGAGAAAACAGCGCATAGTAGGCCAAGGCCGCCGACATGCCTGGGGCATTGTCTCGGTCCCATTTCAGGACGGTTTGCAGCAGCAGCTGGGCCGGACGCGAGGGCAGCACCGTCGACCGCAGATAGGGCAAAACGTTGGTTTGTAAAAAACGAGTCATGGGTTAAAAGTAAGCAGTAGCTGGGTTAACTGGCTTAAACTTACCCGAGCTGAGGCGACTTTTAGATTACTTTTCTGTGCCGAGTAGCTGATGGCAGCAATATGACCACTGTTGCTGAGGGTGCCAGGTTCTGGGTGCCAGGTATCAGGAATGGTGAGCCGACTGATGCCACAGGGTACTAGGAGGTGTTGCCATGCATGAGTCAGCTGGATGTTTAGGCCATTTCCACCAGCTGTCCTCTGGGCGCCACGAGAAGCTAGGCCGCCATTTATGATCGGGTTAAAGGGGCAGACTGCTTGCGGTTTACGCCCTGATTGACTGATAAAACGGCTATGACCCATACCCTGCATTGGCTCAGGAGACCTGCCCCCTACATGGGATGAAACACTTCAGGGGTAGGGTTTTCACACCCAATGCAAAGTCTTTTGTCAGTCGACGCACCTACTATTTTTTGGGGAGCCAGGGCTATGGTCAACTACATTCGTCGCCAGTTTCGCCGTTTCTTTAGGCAAGCCCGCACCATCAACCAAGAACCGATCAATCGAGCCAGTTTAGTGGTGATTATACTGCTCGATATTTTTATTCTGTTTAATGTGTTTAGCGGATTGAATGACATTAGCCGCTGGCCGTTGAATCCAACCCAGGCCTATCCCTGTCATAGCTCTTGGCAAGGTTACTTAGACGCCTCCAGGGGCGATCGCGACTACCCTATCCTGCGCCAGTATTTACCTCACGATCAGCCTGAATTTTATCGACTGACGGCCGAATACAGCAGACTGAACGAAGGACACTTGGGCCAGGTGTCCCCCATTTGTTTTGACTATGCCGTCGCCGCTGACGCCCTGCAAAACCCTGAAAACCGTCAAATCGTCGCTAATCTGGCCCAGCTCCAGGAGCAGATCACCGCACTCCAGCGAGAAAACCAAACCATCCGCAGCCAGTACGATTCCACCCTGCTAGAGCAAATTGCCGGACAGCCCCAAGACCAATCGATCCACCTAGTCGAGGCAGCCCAGGCCCGGGAAACTCTGGAACGTAACGAAGCCAGCCTAAATCAGCTGAAACAAGAGGTCAGCACCCGGCAAACGGAATTGACAGAAACCACCACCAGTCAGCAGTTTCTCACCCTGCTGAATGACGAACAGCAATTTCAGCAGGTAGATCGGGGCTTTCAGCGGGCGATGTTCTGGTACCCAACGGTGCAATTGCTGTTTCAGGGATTGTTTTTGCTGCCCTTGGTCGGAGCGGCTTGGGCGGTGCATCGTACCGCAGAACGCCGGAACTACGGCCTGGTGGCCCTACTCAGTTGGCACCTGCTGGTGATTTTCTGCATCCCCTTAGTCTTTAAAGTCTTCCAAGTGTTGCAGTTTGGGGCCCTGTTTAGCTGGTTGTCACGGGTGCTAATCGAGCTGTTGGGAGGGCTACTGTTTTTAATTAATTACCTCTACATCCTATTGGTGCCGCTACTGGGCTACGGCCTGATCAAGTTTTTCCAAAAGGTGGTGCTCAATCCGCGGCTTCAGGTGGCGGGACGGGTCCAAAAGCAAAAGTGCATTCGCTGTGCCAAAAAGCTACAACCCAACGATAGTCACTGCCCCCACTGTGGTTATCACCAGTATGTCGACTGCCCCCACTGTCACCAACTCACCTATAAGTACTTACCCCACTGTCGTCACTGTGGGGCGGCCCAGGAAGGGTGAGGGTCGGGGCAATACTGTTCGGATAAATTAAATCAGCCGTTTTCAAGCTCTGAAAGCTTAATTTTCCGTCTCAGCTATTGCGATTTCTCTCAATAGTAAGCTTAACCGAACGGTATTGAGGGTCGGGGTAGCTGGAATCTAGCCCAAAGCAATATATATCCCCAAGAGTCCTGAGCGTTGGCATCAATGCCAGCCTCGGGGCACGGCGTTTTCAGACCAGACTTATTAAAAATATCTATCAACATCGCTCCACCGATAGGATTCCGCTGGGGGACCTACCAACTGGCCTGGCAACATACCGGCCAAAACTGTTATGCAATCAGGGTTTAGAGGATATTGCCGTGGTCGTGGGGCCGATGCAGTGACAGTCAACAGAAAAATACTATTGAAAATACGTTGCAATAATATCCAGACTTGGTTACCTTAGTAGTAACGATATGCATTAATGCATCCGAGACAAAGATTGATGGCGATCGCACTTGGGAGTGAAAGCTCTACTTTAGCCTTTTGCAGCCTGTGTTTAGGGGTTGTGGCTACTCTGGTCTCTACGGTCTTGGTCTCCGACTTAGTTAGAACCACTTGCAACAGCGGCCTAGCCTCTTCTACCCCATCCCGTTCACAGCTCACCCCTGCGATTGCCATCAAACCCTAAATTTATGCCAAGAACATTACATCCTGACGATTTCGCCCAACGATATGACCTGCACAGCACCGCCGCCACTCTCGATCGCGTCAGTTGTTGGACTGTCTATGGCCGATTGCAAGCCCTGAATATTGCCTGTGACTGTGGCTGCGATCGCCCGTTAACCATTGCCGTCAATACAGCGGCAGAGGCGATTCAAGTGTGGTGCGTGATTCAAGCCTGCATCGCCGCCAAGACAGACTTAACCGATCACTTAGACCGCTGCTGGCAGCAAAGGAGCCGATGATGACCCAGACCCAATCCTTATCCCCCACCGCTAAGCTCGTTCCCTCAGCGGGGCAAGTGCTGAAGGGGCAGTACCAAGGGGCGTTTCGCTCTAGTAAGGGGAAGCTGAAAGGCCTACGGCTCCAGGCGGGAACTACCGAGTACACGATTAAGTTGCCTAAATACCTGCGCCCCATATTGGTCCGTGAGTTAGAACCCGGCGATTTTATCCAGGTGTGGGCCTATCCCGAGGATGATATCTGGCGATCGGTGAACATTTTGCCCCTACCTGAGGTGGAAATTGCCGCCCTAAAAACCCAGAACCTTCAGCCCGTCACCCCTGTGGAGCCCCTGCCCCGCGACCAAGCGCCCCAGCCCCTGTGCATTGAAGTGTGCAGCAAAGGTAAATGCCACAAGCAGGGTAGCCGTCAACTCTGGAGTTTACTCCAGGCAGAGGTGGAAGCCAACCCCGACCTGGGGCATGTGTCGATTAAGGCTACCGGTTGCCTAAAAGCCTGTAAGCACGGCCCCAATTTACGGGTGCAACCACGGGGCAAGGTACTCAATCGGGTTACCTCAGATCACGCCCTGGCTTTGCTGAAACAGAAACCGTGACTGGCGAAGATTTCGATCCCCAACGGTGGGACCACTGGCTATTAGTTGTCACCTTTGTGGCTTTGTCGAGTTGGATTATTTGGCAGGTTTATTTTGACCGGTAATGTCATCCAGAGCAAAGGTCTGACGACCCCAGGGGAGGTTCAGCCGCCCGAGTCTAAACCCGTGGGTATGGCCCCAAAAAAACCTGCCTTACGGCAGGTTAGGGGTGAATTGGGCCAATGGATAGCAGAATTACCAACCCAGCTTCAGGCTATCTGGGGTCAAGAAGTGCTCCAGATGGTAGGCCCGCTCTTCTGTTTCCAACAGAATTTTCTCGTACAGGTAGCGGGTGGCGCGATCGCCCAAACTTTCGGCCTGGGAGGCCAGACGACGCAACATGGAAATGATCGCCTGCTCGGCCTTCAAATTATGGTCAATCATAACTCGGCAGCGGTAGACATCATCCCCTTCCATGTCAAAGCAGCACAGTTCCGCCAACTTGCTAAAGTTCAGGGCTGGAACTCCGCCCAGACCATGCAACCGTTCACCAATGTCGTGGGCATGCTCTTGGGCCGATTCATAGCTCTCCGAGAAATAATCATGGAGCATGTGATACTCCGACCCTTCCACCACAAAGTGGTGTTTTTGATATTGCAACGACAGCGCAATAAAGCTGGCATAGAGCGCCCCCAGGCCATCAATCACGGGCTCGGTGGTCGATTTTTCCAACAAAATTGGATTGTCAGCTACGTCCCCGTAGGATTGCAGCAGCGTTTCAGTAATTGGCATAGTGTCTCCCTTAATTACTCAGACAGTCGTAGGGCACAACCCCCCACGACCTTAAGTCAAACTCAGACCAGGCAGATTCTGAGGCATAGCTTCCGGAACTTTACTCAAGTGTGGCTATGGAATTCTGCATAAAAGCAGACCATAAAACTCGCATTGAATAAAAACTGTAGGCTAAGGCCGTGGACAAGTCTAAACAGCAGCTACTTAACAAGCCTACCGTATTTCATCTTTGTTGGCTAATACCAGCGACTTCATAATGATGCAGTTTAATGACAATCAATCGTTAATTCATCCCTCCATTGCTGATAGTGATAATGATTTTCAATAAATCAATTTATAAAGTCGAAAATGGTTTTCAATAGTTGATTGATTAAATATTGAAAATGACTTTCAACAGCTTAGTGCCCTCGATAGACCTGTGATGATGATCGAACCTAACCAGCCGCTACCCAGGACTAATTCAGGCTCTGATCTGAAGACTGTGCTTAACAAAGAGGGCTTTAGACTAACCAGTCAGCGCCAGAAAATTCTAGAGCTATTTAGGGATATTGCCCTGGATCATCATCTCAGTGCTGAGGAGATTCACCATCAGTTGGTGGCACAAGGAGAGAAGATTAGTATTTCCACAATTTATCGCGCCCTGCATGTGATGGTGAGGTTAGGGCTTTTGCAAGAGCTAGAGTTGGCAGAAGATCGCAAGTATTACGAACTGAGTACCCCCTTTACCAGCCATCACCACCACCTGGTGTGCGTTCAGTGTGGGGCGGTCCAGGAGTTTGAAGAGGTCAGTATCTCGGATGTGGGGGTAGGGGAGACCCAGACCCGGGGGTTTGTCTTGTTGAATTCGCAATTTACCATCTATGGTGTCTGCCCCCTGTGTCAAAGCCGCCTCAGGAGCTGACTCGCCTTAGGGATATCCCTCTGTGCAACGAAATACTGAGCACTGAACTAGCGGCTGGAGTAGACTCATCCTCTGCGGCATCAGTCAGCCAACCATACCTGGTACCTGACGCCTGATACCTGATACCCTCAGCAAAGGTCGTCACCTATCTACCCACCAGCCCTCGCTTTCCCTGACTGAGTTTAGCATTTAGGCTGCCTTTACCCCCATTCCCATTCCCCCATTCCCATGCCCCCATTCCCATGACTGAGACCCGAGACTGTTCACCCGCTGCACAACCCATCACCTTACCCCAAATGGGTTGTGGCACCTGGGCTTGGGGTAATCGGTTGCTGTGGGGCTACGACCCCGCCATGGATGACGACTTGCAGCGGGTGTTTGACCACTGCGTTAGGCACGGGGTCACCCTATTCGACAGCGGTGATTCCTACGGCACCGGGCGGTTGAATGGCCGTAGCGAACAGTTGCTAGGGCAGTTTGCCAACCACGACCAGGGACCCAACCCAGCGCAGCTTTGTATCGCCACCAAGCTAGCCGCTTACCCCTGGCGATTGACGGCTGGTTCGGTGGTCAAGGCGGGGGAAGCCTCCGCCCGGCGCCTGGGCCGACCGGTGGATCTGGTGCAAATGCACTGGTCTACGGCCAACTATGCCCCCTGGCAGGAGGGTCCCTTTTTAGATGGGCTGATGGATCTTTATGCCCAGGGACTGGTGAAGGGGGTAGGGCTATCTAATTTTGGTCCCAAACGGCTAACGCTGGCCCATCAACGATTTCAGGCGCGGGGCATCCCCATTACGAGCCTGCAAGTGCAGTACTCCCTGTTATCCACCTACCCCGTCACCACACTGGGTCTCAAGGATCTTTGCGATCAGTTGGGGATTCGCCTGATTGCCTATAGTCCCTTAGCCCTGGGCCTGCTGACTGGTAAGTATGCTGCCTCTGGCCCTTACCCCAAAGGTTTGCGGGGGTTTCTGTTTCGCCAGTTGTTACCCAAGATTCAACCCCTGTTGGATAGCCTTAAGGCGGTGGCCGAGGGCCGGGGCAAAACCCCAGCCCAGGTGGCCCTAAATTGGTGCATCGCCAAGGGGACAATCCCGATTCCGGGGGCAAAAACCCTGGAGCAGGCCCAGCAGAATACCGGTGCCTTGGGCTGGTCCCTAGACGAGGGCGAGGTCATGGAGCTCGATCAGGCCATTGCCCGCAGCGATGGGCAAATGGTGCAGAATATTTTTCAGTCCCGGTAGGGGAAGGTGTTAATGAGCCTGGGCCTGGTGGAATTGATCGCAGCGATACGGGCGTTGCCGGGGGAGTGGGGTGTCTTCGGCGGTGCAGGCTTGCTGGTAGCTGAGGCAAAATCATATCAGGAGACTTCTGAAGTCGATGGCAGCCGCCGTAGGATGAGACCAAGACGTTCAATGGGAAGTAAACCATGCAGCAACTCAAGCGCCCCGTAGAGCAGACTGACCCGCCCCGGTCGGCCCGAGAAACGCTGCCCACCATGTATGACCTACCGAGCGAAGACCCAGAGGAGCCGGGCTTGCCTGACGTTTGAGAGAACTAGGGATTGACCCCAATGAGGTGTGATAGGAGAGCGTTGAAATGAGTCTTGTCGATACTGCGATCGCAAAAATGCAAAATCTGCCGCCTGAGCGGCAGCAGGAAATTATTGACTTTATCGATTTTTTGCTCTCTAGAGGGCCATGGGTTCGGTTAACGAATGGTGAGTCAAGCGAACTACAGCCTGATGAGCAGCTAGAACCAGTTACCTCTGCCCACGAGGAGGTTTCGGTTTTTGAGGCGGCAGGCGATTTAATTGGCTGTGTGGAAGGCCCCAGCGATCTATCGACCAATCAGCGCCATAGATCAGGCTACGGCACCTAATAGCGATTAGCAGAGCGTCTAGCCCATCGTCAGGCACCTGCCTATCAAGCATCGGCACTGCCCATGGCTGATTGCAACCGAAGCCTAGATTTTACCCGCTGCTTTTGAGCATCGCTGGCATCCTTGCGCCAAACGACCCGGTGCCCTTGCAACTCGGCCCCGTGGTCAAGTAAACACCGCTCCCAGCCGCGCCGGTCAAAGATCGCCTTTACATCGTCCAGCAGGCCCCATTTTTGCTCTTGCTGGCTGAGCTTGGCGAACTTGGCATAGCCCGGATAGTCGGGGGCCAGGGTCTGGTCTTTTTGGTGGAGCAGGGGTGGGTTGTCGGGGTCGTAGTCGCGGTAGCGGACGTAGAGATCCCGAAGGGCGATCGCCATGCTGGTTTTCAGGGCCGGGTGGGGCTCTTTGTCGAAGTTGGGAAACTAAAGATCCCAGTAGTCACTCGATAGAGCTGATGATGTAGGCAATTCGTGCACTTGGCAAGCCCAAGTTGTAAGTCGGGAAGCAATAACCCCACGAACCTCAGTGTCGTAAATTTCAGGGTATGTATTAGATACGGCTTCACACTTACGATGTAGCAGTTGACGTACCTGGGGCAGGGGTTGATGCTTCAACACCTTCCGAAGATCTTGCATCATTTTGGCAACTTCAGCGTTACCTTCTTCGGTATACATGGCCCAATCTTGGGGCATAGCGTCCATAAGCACTCCTAAATCTTGATCTTTGGGGGCATAGATGAGCAAATAGTTCCGGTGAGGCATGTGACGGCGGTACAAACGCAAACATTCTTCAGCGTCTGACCGACGGCGAAATCGACTGACAACAGCATTTTGCATGTCTGGAAGCTGACGAACAATCGCCCAGACATCGAATGGACTGACACTCATAGGGGAATAATTTGAATCAGGTGAAAGCTAGGTGAGACACTGGATAGAGTGCCTTCCC
>SLIY01000341.1 GCA_007135385.1 Leptolyngbyaceae cyanobacterium CSSed165cm_216 | reverse complement strand
CAGTAGCCACGAGGGTCGCCTCATCGCCAGTGTTGGCAATGACAAAGCGGTCAAACTGTGGGACGGCCTCACGAAACAATGCATTAAAACAATTTGTGGATCGTCCAGCCAGGTCTATGGAGTTACCGGGGCTGGACCTGGCTTTTTAGTCAGTGGTGGCGACGATGAACTGGCCCGCATTTGGGATTTACGTACGGGCCAGTGCTGCCAAACCCTGGCAGGCCATGACAGTTGGGTCTGGGCGGTGGTGGTTGATGGTGCCCGGCAACGGTTAGCCACAGCAGGGGGCGATGGCAAAATTCGGATTTGGGATCTAACGACTCACCACTGTCTGACTGTGCTGCCCGGTCACACCGCCCCGATCTATGGTCTGGCCTTTAGTGCCGATGGCCAAACCCTGGCTAGCTGTGGTGCCGATGCTGGCACCAAACTGTGGGATATGCAGACCGGGGACTGCCTGCGCACGTTTGAAGGTCACCGTAGTTGGGTTTGGGACTGTGCCTTGGCGACTCACCACCCCTGGTTGGCGACGGCCAGTAATGACGAAACCGTCAAGCAGTGGGATCTGCAAACCGGCGACTGCTTGAACACCCTCACCGGCCATAGGGAACGGGTTTGGGCCGTGGTCATTGCCCCCGACGATGACCTGATTGTCTCGGGCAGTGAGGACTATACGGCCAAGGTTTGGGACGCTATTACCGGCGAGTGCCTGAACACCCTGAAAGGTCACACCAGCCAGGTCAAAACCTTGGCCTTTGACCCTTCGGGACAATGGCTGGCCACCGGCAGCCAAGACTGCACCCTTAAGCTCTGGAACCGCCAAGGGGACTGTCTGAAAACCTTCGAGGGCCACACAAGCGCCGTTTCTTCCCTGACCTTTCTGCCCTCGATGCCGATGGACAACTCCGCTTCCCCCTGTCTGGTTAGCGGCAGCCACGATGAAACCATTCGGCTGTGGGATATCCAGACGGGGGGCTGTCTCAAGGTCTTGCGTACCCCCCGCCTCTATGAAGGGATGACCCTGGCCCAGGTGCAAGGGTTGAGTGCCGCCGCGATCGCATCCTTGCAAGAACTCGGGGCTCAGCCCTCGTGATCCATGGCCCCTAACCCAGGGTACGCCGTCCAAGGTCTGGCCTGACATCAGATACCCCCAGCGATCGTAACCGACTGGGGGTATCCATAACATTAGGCAGAACTCAGAGCGACAGCAGCTACTCCGCAGGTGCAACCGGCACCGGCTTCACATGCCAGATATCCCGAGCATAGTCGGCAATGGTGCGATCGGCAGAGAACTTACCCGACCGGGCTGCATTGAGGATGGACATGCGGGTCCAGCGATCCTGGTCTTCATAGCAGCGGCTGACATGCTCTTGACATTGAATATAGGCGGCATAGTCGGCCATCAACATGTAAGGATCGTCCACCAGCAGCGAATCCAGCAGGGGTAAGAACATATTGGAATCCTCAGGACTAAACAGCCCAGAGGCAATCACATCCACCACGCGCTTTAGCTCGGGGTTGGTGTCGTAGTAGTGCCAGGGGTTGTGACCCACCGCTTTGCAGGCAGCCACTTGCTCAGTGGTCAAGCCAAACAAGAAGAAGTTATCAGCCCCGACCTCTTCGCGAATTTCCACATTGGCCCCATCTAGGGTGCCAATGGTCAAGGCCCCGTTGAGGGCAAACTTCATGTTGCCAGTGCCCGAGGCTTCTTTGCCAGCCGTAGAAATTTGCTCGGACAGGTCAGAAGCCGGAAAGATACGCTGGGCTGCCGACACATTGTAGTTAGGCAAAAACACCACTTTCAGCCGTCCGGCCACAATTGGGTCGTTATTCACCACATCGGCTACGGCGGTAGTGAGCTTGATGATCAGCTTAGCCATGGCATAGCCAGGGGCGGCCTTACCACCAAAGATCACGGTACGAGGCACCACATGATCCCCGGGATTTTGCACCATGCGGTTGTATAGGGTGATCACATGCAGCACGTTTAGCAGCTGGCGCTTGTACTCATGGATGCGCTTAATTTGCACATCGAACATGGAGTTGGGGTGCACCTCAATGCCCATGGTGCTCTGGATATGGTGACTCAGATCCCACTTGTTAGCCTGCTTGATAGATTGCCAAGCCTGGCGAAACTCATCGTTATCAATATGAGCTTCTAGCTGTCTGAGATCATCTAGGTGGGTAATCCAGCTATCGCCGATGGTCTCAGAAATGAGCTGGGCCAGACGAGGATTACACTGCAACAACCAGCGACGGGGGGTAATGCCGTTGGTTTTGTTGGTGAATTTGTCGGGCCACAGGTCATAAAAGTCGTGGAGCACGTCTTGCTTTAATAACTCAGTGTGCAGAGCTGCGACGCCATTAACGGCGTGACTACCCACACAGGCCAGGTTGGCCATGCGCACCCGCCGTTCGGAACCTTCTTGAATCAGCGATAACCGAGCCAGTCTCTCTGGATCTTGGGGATAGCGCAGCTTCACCTGATCTAGAAAGCGGTGGTTAATTTCGTAAATCAACTCTAGGTGGCGGGGCAGCAGCTTACCAAACAAGTCTACCGACCAGCATTCTAGGGCCTCGGGCAGCAGGGTGTGGTTGGTATAGCCAAAGGCCTTCTGGACAATGGACCAGGCGGTTTCCCAAATGAAGTGGTACTCGTCAATCAGCAAGCGCATCAGTTCGGCAACGCCAATGGCCGGGTGGGTATCGTTCAGCTGAATTGCCGCAAAATCTGCCAGATCGTCTAAGCTATCGTGATCGCGCAGGTGTAGACGAATAATATCTTGCAGAGCACAGGTTACAAAGAAGTACTGCTGCTGTAACCGCAGTTCCTTGCCCTGAGCAGTTTCATCATTGGGGTACAGCACCTTGGTGATGTTTTCAGAGATCATTTTATCGGCTACGGCCCCAAAATAATCTCCAGCATTAAAGGCATTCAGATCAAAGGCCGTACCGGCCTCGGCCTTCCACAGCCGCAGAATGTTGACATTTTCGGTGCCGTAACCTGGGACGGGCACATCGTGGGGAATGCCGATTACAGTTTGGCTGGGCACCCACTGCACCCGATAATTATCGTCACTATCTTTATGGACCTGGGTGTAACCACCAAACTTGACCTCAACCTGGTAGTCGGGCCGGGCAATTTCCCAGGGGTTACCAAACGTCAGCCAGCGATCGGGAGCTTCTACCTGGTGGCCGTTGCGAATGGCCTGGGTAAAAATGCCAAACTCGTAGCGAATACCATAGCCCACAGCGGGCAGATTGAGGGTGGTGAGGGAATCCATGAAACAGGCGGCCAAGCGGCCCAAACCACCGTTCCCTAAACCTGGTTCAGCTTCACGCTCGAGCAGCTCATCCAAGTCTAGACCGCAGTCAGCTAAGGCACGACGCATGGGTTCGTGCAACCCTAGGTTAATCAGGCCATTCCCCAGGTGACGTCCCATCAAAAACTCAGCTGACAGGTAATACACTACCTTCGCTTGGGCCTGGGCATAAGTCTTGGCCGTACAGATACGCTTTTTCAATAGCTCATTGCGTACGCTATAGGCCAAAGCCATGTAATAGTCATGGGCGTTGGCAAATTGTTCGTCCTTACCCTGTACCCACTGCAAGTTATTAAACAAGGCTTGCTGGAGCTGTTGGGATGGCTCTCCTAGGTCGGTCAAGACGCTAGCCATAGGGCTAGTCTCTGGACTAAGCCCAGGGGTAGCGGTCACCACCTCAGGTGAAGATAGGTGAGCTGGTTGTCTAGTCATATAAACCCCTAACTACATTGAAGACTAATGAGGTACGTGGATGATTCCAAAACGCTTGACTTGAGGAGATGGACTGCACCTCACTTAGTAAGGAATGCTACGGAACCATACCTCGCCTAGTAAGAAATGCTACGGAATAGTGATTATAGCCATCTAAGACCAACACATCAACAAAGCCAGGCTTGTCATAAACATTGATCTGACACTACAAGTCCAGACCATGATCATATTAACTGCCTACAGATTAAAAAAAGTATCATTCAAAACGCATTCTTGGTTTTAGGCAAATTTTTGCTTTGCTAGGATGCGGTAAATCTAGCCATGGCCAACTTAAACTTGATTTCAAAAACTATCCTAAATACAAAGTTTAGCCTACTGTCATTGACTTTCAGCTAAAGCTGCCAGACGCCTCAAGGAAAGATTATGAGAGTAAGGTGTCAGAATGTAAAGCTAATTTAAGCAGTCCATAAAAAAGTTGCGGCGATCTGGTAATGGCTCGAAAGGCCCTGAAAATAGGCACTTACGGAAGTCAAGGAACGTTAAGTCTGAGTGGCTGATTCGCTTTGAGCATTGCCTTTGGGCAATCTTTGGATTTGTTTTGACAGTGTGCCGGATAGTCTTGCCTCTTTTTTATGTATCCATAAATCTATGATAAACATTAAGGTCACTTATTTTAGTTTGGAAAAATATTTTAGCCAGCTTGGTTGATTGGAGTAGGCTCTTTAAAGGATTGAAGCCAGAGAAGGGTAAAGGTTAAGAAATAGCTAGAAAACCCTTTGACTGGGATCCCTTGCTTTTAGGATAGAGCTGGTTTTGTAAAGAGCCTGACCAAGAATTGTCTTGTTGTTGTGATTTCAGTGAAAATTCGGCTAGGGCACAGTCGGCATAGCGTCGATACATCACGGGTCTGTACAGCCCCAGGTGTCCATCCCCCCGAAGTTAGATATCACACGGCCCGAGATGGCAGGGCTGGCCAATGAGCTCAATTAATTAGGTCTGTTAGTAGATCAACTCTGTTAGATAGCTGGCGCGCGATCGCGCCATTCGAAGACCTTTCCAGGAATTGACTATGCACATCACCAATCTCGATGAGCTAGAAGCGTTAATTGCCCGAGTTAAAGCAGCCCAGCAGCAGTATGCCCACTTTTCCCAAACCCAGGTAGATCATATTTTTAAGCAGGCGGCCCTAGCGGCGAATACCGCCCGCATTCCGTTAGCCAAGCAAGCGGTAGCCGAAACCGGCATGGGCGTAGTAGAGGACAAGGTGATTAAGAATCACTTCGCCTCAGAATACATCTACAACAAATACAAAGACGAAAAAACCTGCGGCGTGGTGGAAGCCGACAAAACCTTTGGCATGCAGAAAATTGCTGAACCCATCGGCCTGCTGGCGGGGATCGTGCCCACCACCAATCCCACGTCTACGGCCATCTTTAAAGCGTTGCTGGCCCTCAAAACCCGCAATGGCATTATTTTTTCGCCCCATCCCAGGGCCAAAGGCTGCACCATTGAAGCCGCCCGGGTGGTGCTGAAAGCGGCGGTCGAGGCGGGGGCTCCGACCGATATTATCGGCTGGATCGACGAACCCACGGTGCCTCTGTCTCAGGCGCTGATGCAGCACCGAGACATCAACCTAATTTTGGCCACTGGTGGCCCCGGTATGGTGCGGGCCGCTTACTCCTCAGGCAATCCCTCCTTAGGGGTGGGGGCGGGCAACACCCCAGCGGTGATCGATGCCACCGCCCACCTGAAAATGGCGGTGTCCTCTATTCTGCTCAGCAAAACCTTTGACAATGGCATGATCTGCGCCAGTGAGCAGTCGGTGATTGTGGAAGATGGGGTATATGACGCGGTACGCCAAGAATTCTGCGATCGCGGTGCCTACCTACTCAACCCCCAAGAACTGGACCAGGTCCGCCAGATTATTCTCAAAGATGGCCACCTGAATGGGGCGATCGTCGGCCAGCCAGTGAGCAAACTGGCGGAACTGGCGGGGATCACCATTCCCGAGACCGCCCGGGTGATCATTGGCGAAGTCGATGTCATTGGCACAGAAGAAGCCTTTGCCTTTGAAAAGCTCTCTCCCATCCTGGCCATGTATCGGGCCACAGACTTTGCCGATGCCCTGGCCAAAGCCCAGGGGTTAATTACCTTTGGTGGGCGGGGCCACACCGCCGTCCTTTACACCGCCCCCGGCAATCAGGAGCACATCGAGGAATTTGAGAACAACGTGGAAACGGCGCGAGTGTTGATTAACACGCCTGCTTCCCAAGGGGCGATCGGCGATCTGTTCAACTTCCGCCTTGACCCCTCTCTCACCCTCGGTTGCGGCTCTTGGGGCGGTAACTCCGTCAGCGAGAACGTGGGCGTGCAGCATGTGCTCAACATCAAAACCGTCAGCGAACGACGGGAGAATATGCTGTGGTTCCGCATTCCCCCCAAGGTGTACTTCAAGCACGGCTGCATGCCTGTGGCCCTGCGGGAACTGGCCGGTAAGCAGCGGGCCTTCATCGTCACCGACAAACCCCTCTATGACATGGGCATGACCAAAAGGCTAGAGGAGGTGCTAGAAGACGTCGGGATCAAGTACGACATCTTCTACAACGTCGAGCCCGATCCCTCCCTAGCCACCATCAACCGGGGGCTAGACCTGATGAAAACCTTCAACCCCGATGTGATCATCGCCTTTGGCGGCGGCTCCCCCATGGATGCGGCCAAGGTGATGTGGATGATGTACGACAACCCCAACATCGAGTTTGAAGGGCTGGCCACCCGGTTTATGGACATTCGCAAACGGGTGTATAACCTACCCGACATGGGCCAAAAAACCCTGATGGTGGCGATCCCCACCACCTCTGGCACTGGCTCGGAAGTCACCCCCTTTGCGGTGGTCACCGACGATCGCACCGGTATCAAATACCCCCTGGCCGACTATGCCCTCACTCCCAATATGGCCATTGTCGATCCCGAACTGGTGCTGCACATGCCCAAGGGGTTGACCGCCTTTGGTGGCATCGATGCCCTTACCCATGCCCTAGAAGCCTACGTGTCGGTATACGCCTCGGAGTACACCAATGGCATGGCCCTGGAAGCTATTCGGCTGCTGCTGAAGTATCTACCCAGCGCCTACGCCAACGGGGCCAACGATCCCAAGGCTCGGGAAAAGGTACACTATGCCGCCACCATGGCCGGTATGGCCTTCGCCAATGCCTTCCTGGGGGTGTGTCACTCCATGGCTCACAAGCTGGGGTCCACCTTCCATGTACCCCACGGCCTGGCTAATGCCCTGATGATCTCCCATGTGATCCGCTATAACGCCACCGATGTGCCCTTTAAGCAGGCCATCTTCCCGCAGTACAAGTACCCCAATGCCAAGTGGCGCTATGCCCGCATTGCCGACTACCTGCAACTGGGCGGCATCACCGAGGATGAAAAGGTGGAACGGCTAGTGGATGCGATCGAGGATTTGAAACGCCAACTCAATATCCCTATGACCATCCGAGAAGTGCTGAACGACGATGACAGAGCCTTCTACGACCATGTGGAGGAGATGGCAGACCAAGCCTTCGATGACCAATGCACTGGGGCCAACCCCCGCTATCCGCTGATCCGCGATCTGAAGGAGCTGTACACCCTGGCCTACCGGGGCTGCCGTATCGAGGCTACCCTGTTTCATCCAGAGAGCAAGGAGGAGTTACCGCCAGTGGCGATGGTGTAGACCCGGCCCCAGGGGTCTAGCCTTAGCTCAGGCTGATTCAGCCGGTTAACTGTAGACCCCTGGGATCTGGCGGCTCCGGGCTATTCCAGCAGCAGGGTTTTGGTGAGGATCACCATCCACACTTCGACTCCGCTCAGTGGAGCCACTTCGACGCTGCTCAGTGGAGCCACTTCGACGCTGCTCGGTGGGACCACATCGACTGCCTCCTCGGTGGGGCTGGCGGTTGGGGGAGCCCCGCCGCCCTGGGGCACTGGCAGGGGATCGCTCCAGTCGTTGGGCTCGGCATAGCCCAGGGCGTGGAGGGTTTTGATCGTGCGGTCTAGGGCGGGGAGGCTGCCGTAGAGTAAATGGCGCACCCGCTCGGGTCGGGGCGGTTGTGGACTGTTGGCAGACGGCGGCAAGTTGGACGCTGCGCCAGCGCTCGGTTTCAGGTATTGCAACATCGGTTCTGTTTCCTTTGGGTTTGCAGTGGGCAAGCCCTACCTGCGATCGGGGTTGGGGGTGGGTCCAGGCCACAAGCTGCTTGCTTGTGGTCAGCAACGTGCTTTGTCGCCCAGGTCGACCCACCCCGCCCTGCGGGCACCCCTCCGAGGAGGGGACGGGCGAGGAAAACAGAACGCGAAAACCCTAGCGACCCACGCTTGAAGTGCAAACCGGGTGCTAGGGTTGATCCTAGCCTCGCAATCTGCCTCAGAGATCTGCGGGGTTAGCTGTCGGTTGGTGTCCTACCACCTTCCGGCAGCGCCAAAGCTTTCGAGTCCTGTGTGGTTACCGTTCAAGCAGAACGGCCTAATGTAAGAGCATAGTAGGGCGGCTCCCTGCCGTCAACCGTAGGTTAAAAAATGGCCATGGCATCCTACCCATCCAGCGGACTTCTTACCCCTCGACCACCTCGGTTCGATTTGCAGCACTTGGCGATAGAGAAACAGCAATGCACTCAACGCCACAGTTTGGGTCGAAGGTGCCACACTGCGTTCAATAGCTAGATGTGTCAGTAAGCCCTGATTTCGTCAGCTCCCATGTCCTGTGGATGCCGCTTGTTGTGAACAAGAATGAAGCCTCGAATGTAATGTACATAGGACTTTTCGATCTTGAGGCTGAAATGCTTAAGGCGCATGGCCTCTCTGACCGGATCGAGCAGGTGTGGTGGTTGAGATGGTGACATGGGTAGATGCTAGATAACCCCGGCAGCAAGGAGCTTATCCAGTACTTTTGACGGATAAGCATCCCAATCTCCAGGATTAACCATTAGATCTGCCGGATAACACCCCGAAACCTCGGACTTATCCAGCAAATATTCTGTTTAATTCCTTAAACTCTGGGTATTATCCCGTAGATGTGCTGGATAACGCGGGTAAGGCAGGGTCTTATCTAGCAGATCTGACGCTTAATACATAGTTATGCCGACTATTCTGTGGCGGGGCAATCCAAGACAGATGCTTTTAGGTATAAAAAACTACCTCGGCAAGGATCTGGGTAGGCGGTAACATTGGTGGGTTACCAATAAACGCCTCGGTG
>SLIY01000328.1 GCA_007135385.1 Leptolyngbyaceae cyanobacterium CSSed165cm_216 | reverse complement strand
TGGGGCGAGGGGGAGGTGAAGAGGTGAAGGGGTGGTAGACGCGGAGCGGCTTCCCGCCGGGTAGGGTGGATGGGGAGGTGGGGAGTGGGGGAGGGCGCTAGCTGTGGATACGGGGTTCGGGGTGGAGGTGGGCGAGGATGTCGCTCTCCGCTTGGGCCAACTGGCTCAGGCGTTCATCCACTTGATGGCGGGGGAAACGATGAGTGGCCAGCACCCAGTAAGCCCCATAGTGGCGGGCCTCGGAGGCCATGAGGCTATGGTAGAACTGAGCTAGGGGGCGATCGGGACAGTGCTGGGCCAATAGTCCTAGTCGTTCATGACTGCGAGCCTCAATCAGGGCTGAGACCAGCAGCAAATCCAGCAGTCGGTGGGGTTCCTGGGGGCGGACCTGTTGGCGTAGCTGAGCTCCATAGGGGGGCGGTGACAGCGGCCTTAGGGGGATACCCCGCCGTTCTAGCCATTGGTTAACCTGGGCGAGGTGAGATAACTCCTCTTGGGCGATTGGAATCAGCGCTGTGACTAGAGCGCCATCAGCAGGATAGCGATTGATCAGTCCCATGGCCACCCCGGCCGCCTTCCGCTCACACTGGGCGTGATCCAGCAAGATCACATCCAAGTGAGCCATAGCTTGATCGAGCCAGGCAGAGTCGGTAGAGGTCTGTAAAAATTTGATCGTGGCAGGGGCAGACGCGCTAGCCATAACAACGGATTGAATCAACGGGGAACGGGACCACGGCCTCGGCAAGCTAAGACATCAGGTTATACCAAATCCGAACCAGTCAGCCCCGAAACGAATTGGGGCTTGCTCCCTCCGGGAGCCACTTCGTGTTTGATGTCGCGGGCGAAACGACAAGCTCAGCCTCAGCGACATCAGCATTTGAATCAGGAGTTAGCCAACAGGATTCGGTATTACTATGTCACAAAGGACTAGAATTAAGTCACTTAGATGACTTAAATGACTTGAGTCACGGCTTGACCGCTGCCAATCCATCCTCTGATTCTAAGCGCTGAGATCAAACGAATGGTGACATCTAACGAATCTACTGAAACGAATGATTCCCATGAGGCCAGCCCAGCCCCTGAGCCAGTGGTAATCAGTTGTAGTTACTTGCTCCATACCCATGCAGATGCCTGGCAGCGGGCTACAGTTCATCCCTTCTTGACGAGCTGCAAGCAGGGATCTATTTTACCGGCCCAGTTCAATACCTGGCTGGTGCAAGATTATTTATTTGTCAAAGAATTCACCCGCATGGTGGGGCAATTTTTAAGCTTCGCCCCCGATCATCATTTGGACACCCTATTGGGTGGCCTAATTGCCCTTAAGGATGAACTACTGTGGTTTCAGGCTAAAGCAGCTGAGCGGGGGTTAAACCTGGATGCCCCTCGCCAAGCCACCTGCCAGCAGTATTGTGATTTTATGGCTGGTTTGGTGGTTGAACCCTATGCTGTACAGGCTACGGCTCTGTGGGCGATTGAGTATGCTTACAATCAGGGATGGCAACTCCCTGGCCCCATGGCAGAACCCTATACCGAGTTTGCCGATCGCTGGGGCAACCCTGGCTTTACCGACTACGTCAATGTCTTAGCTGCTCAGGCCGATGAGGTGCTGCAAGCCACCAGTCCCCATACCCAAACCCTGGCAGCAACGACCTTTTTGCGCGTGGCTCGCCTAGAAGAAAGTTTTTGGCAAATGGCCTTCAATGCCGCCTAGAACGTCAGGACAGATCTCTGGGTTCTGGCTGGAGGAGCTCCAAAATTCGTGACAATGCGGTCAAGACCCCAGGAATCTTGACACACCCTACCGATGCGCTAGCTTACCCGCCCCTCGGCAGAATAGTGAAGTGTGCAGAGAGCAACCACAAAAAAGGCTCAGCTGTCCGAGGCTGAGCCCATGAGTAAAAGATGGATTAAACGGTCTAATTTAAATGTTTGATTTAACGGCTTGATTTATCGGTTATGTAACCTAGTACCGTCAATGATAACAATGGGATCCGCGAATTGACATATCCTGCTGGATTTGGTTAGCGAATCTTGACATTAATGATACTGGCCTTATCGTAAGCCAGTTTTTCGTGAGCTTCGGTTACAACCGTTACCTTAGATATGACGGCGATCGCCACTGTAGACCCACCCCAGGGTTCTGCCCTGAGATTCCCCGACATTGATGGTCAATCAGCCTAAGAACCCTGGGATCTTGACATACTATACCAATGCTCTAAGGCGGCATTGTAGGTGGCTTCATTCGCTTTGACCGACTTAGCTAAATCGACGATCGGCTGGGGATAGTCCACCCCCAGCTGCACCTGAAAGCGTTTTTGCTCCACCGGCAGCAGCGTCCAGGGGGTATGCACCTTGGCGGCGGGCACCTGCCGCAGTTCGGGCAGCCAGTGCTTCACGTAGGTGCCATCGGGGTCATAGTCCTTTGCCTGTTTGGGGATATTGAAATAGCGAAAGCCTCGGGCATCATTGCCCACCCCGGCGGTGTAGTTCCAGTTGCCGTAGTTGCTGCACACGTCGTAGTCGATCAGCAGTGACTCAAACCACTCGGCCCCCATGCGCCAGTCAATGCCAAGGTTTTTGGTGAGAAAGCTAGCCACATTCTGCCGTCCCCGGTTGGACATAAACCCAGAGTGGGCCAGTTCGCGCATGTTGGCATCCACCAGGGGGAAACCCGTGCGCCCCTGCCGCCAGGCGTCGAATCTGGGCCAGTCTTGCTTCCAGGCCATGTTCAGCCCCCGCAGGCCAGAGGGATAGAAGACGCGATCGCCGTGTTGGGCACAGACAAAGCGAAAGTAGTCTCGCCACAGCAGCTCAAACACCAGCCAGTAAGTAGAGTCGTTGCGCACCCGTTCCTGTTCGTATTGCTGCACCGTCTCGTAGACCTGGCGAGGGGAGAGACAACCCAGGGCCAGCCAGGCGGACAGTTTTGAAGAATAGTTGGCCCCCACCATGCCGTTGCGGGTTTGCTTATAGGTTTTGAGGCAGTCCGCCTTCCACACATAGTGATGCAGGCGCTGGAGTCCGGCGGCTTCACCGCCTGCAAAGGAGAGAACGGCCCGCTGATCACTGGTGGGCTCTGACAGGCCCCAATCCGCTAACTGGGGCAAGGAGCCTGGATCGATGGCAGGCAGCGGCGGCAGCTGGGACGGGGCCGGTAAGGTGGGGGCCACCTCGCTGTGGCGTTCCACCTGTTTGCGGAATTGGGTGAAAACCGCTGGTAGCTGGGCGATCGCAAAGGGCAGATGATCGGGATGGTAGAGGGTCGCTCCCCAGTAGTGCTGGGTGCGGACCTCCAGAGACTGGAGCTGGGTGGCGACGGCCCGCTCAACCGCCCGTTCTTCAGCCATGACGTCTGCTTGCCAGCCCACCCCATCAGCGCTCACTTCTTTTACCAGATGAGGAATAATCGTCTCGGGATGGCCTACTCGGATCACCAGGTCACTGCCCAGGGCCTGCAATGACCGCCGCAGATCGGCGACACTTTCCAGTAAAAACCTGGCCCGATAGGCCCCGGTTTTGGCAAAACCAAAAGCGGTCTGGCCAAACTGCCGGGGGTCAAAACAATAGAGCGGGATAATCCGCTGCCTGGTCTGGGCCGCCTCGTAGAGCAGAGGGTGGTCGTGCAGACGCAGGTCGTTGCGGAACCAGATGATATGAGTCAATGGATTTCTCGTTTAGGCCAGCGTAAAGGAACTTTTTTAAGTATTGTAAAAATTAATGTTCACAATTGCTGCCATGGAGCTTCCCATGGCTGTACAAGCTGGCGACCTTGCCCCAGACATGACACGGCCCAATCCAGCGGGAGAGCCCATTACCCTGAGCCGTTTTCGCGACGCAAAGGCGGTGGTGCCGTACTTCTACCCCAAGGATGACACCCCCGGTGGTACCGCTGAGGCATGCTGAATATTTAATTCCCCATTCAACCCTAAAGCCCAGGTGGAAGAAGCGATGAAAGTGCTGAGAACCCCTTAAGTCCCATGGCCAGACCTGACAGATGACGGTAGCCTAACGATAGCGACCAAGGCAAAATTCCATGGCTTTTCAAACCCCCGACTGGGTGAAACACGCCGTTTTCTACCAAATCTTCCCCGATCGGTTCGCCCGTACCCAGCGATCCGTCACTGACCCCACGATGGCTGTGGCCCTAGAGGCCTGGGAGTCGCCCCCCACCCTCTTCGGCTACAAGGGGGGGGATCTATGGGGAATTGCGGAGCAGCTCGACTACCTGGTTGACCTGGGCATCACCGCTATCTACTTGACCCCGATTTTTCAATCAACCAGCAACCACCGCTATCACACCCATGATTACTACCAGGTGGATCCGCTGTTGGGGGGGAATCAGGCCTTTGCCGACTTTCTAGAAGCCGCCCATCGCAAAAATTTACGAGTGGTGCTGGACGGGGTGTTTAACCACTGTGGACGGGGCTTTTTCTTTTTTAACGACATTTTGGAAAATGGTCCCCATTCCCCCTGGCTGGACTGGTTCAAGGTGGAAAACTGGCCCCTGTCGGCCTACGATGGCGCTCTACCCGCCAACTACCAGGGTTGGGTCAATAACCGGGCCCTGCCGGAGTTTAACCACGACAACCCGGTGGTGCGGGAGTACATTATGCGGATTGGTGAATACTGGATTCGCCAGGGAATTGATGGTTGGCGACTGGATGTGCCCTATGAAGTGGAAACCACCGGGTTTTGGCAGGAATTTCGCGATCGCATTAAAGCGCTCAATCCCGAGGCCTATATCGTCGGCGAAATTTGGACCGAGGCCAGCCAGTGGCTCGATGGCACCCAGTTTGACGGGGTAATGAACTATCCATTTACCGGATCCACGATTGCCTTTGCAGCGGGCGATCGGGTCCGCATGGATCTAGTGGAAACGCCCCACTACTTCCCCTATCCAGCCCTGGATGCCCCAGGGTATGCGCAAAAAATTCAGCGACTGCTGGGCCTCTACCCTTGGGAGGCCCAATTGGCCCAGTTGAACCTGCTGTCTAGCCATGATGTGGCCCGCCTCTATTCGGTGGTAGGCGACGATGAGGCTAGTGTGGTGCTCGCCACCCTGCTACTGTTCACCTTCCCTGGGGCCCCCAGCATTTATTACGGGGATGAGGTGGGCTTACCAGGAGAACTGGACCCCGACTGCCGTCGTACTTTTCCCCCTGAAAGTCAGTGGAACCAGAGAATTGTCCAGCTTTACCGGGAACTAATTCGTCTACGGCACCGCTATCCCGCCCTGCGGACCGGCACCTATGGGGTGGTCTATGCCGAGGGCGAGACCTATGTTGTCAACCGTAGCCTGGACAGCGATCGCTTGGCCGTAGCCCTGAACACGGGCACAGCCCCCATGGGGTTAGCCACTGATGCTTTATTATCCCAGGGGGCAAACCCTGTGCCGGTATTTACCTACGGTGGGGCCACCTGGGATCGCCAGAAGCTGCACCTGCCCCCCCGGTCTGGGGTGATGGCTACTGTGTAGCCGCTTCTTACTTGGTGCCAAACAGGCGATCGCCCGCATCTCCGAGCCCAGGCAGAATGTATCCCTGGTCATTCAAGCTGTCATCAATGGCCGCCGTGTACAGGGGCACATCGGGGTGCTCTTGGTGAAAGTGGGTAATGCCCTCGGGGGCAGCCAACAGACAGAGGAACCGTAGCGATCGTGGCTGGGCCTGCTTCAGCGGGTACAACGCGGCCACAGCGGTATTGCCAGTGGCAATCATCGGGTCTACCACCAGCACATCGCGATCAGCCAGATCTTCTGGCACCTTAAAGAAATATTCAATCACCCGCAGGGTTTGGGGATCACGGTACAGGCCAATGTGCCCCACCCGGGCCGACGGCATCAACTCTAGAATGCCATCCAAGATCCCCTGTCCGGCTCGCATAATCGACACCACCACCAACTTTTTTTCCGGTGCCAGCACTGGCGCGTCCATGGCCGCCAGAGGAGTTTGGATCATCTCCAGCTTCAGGGGCAAATCCCGGGTGACCTCATAGGCCATCAGCAGGCTGATTTCCTTCAACAGGGCGCGGAACTTGGTCGTGCTAGTCTCCGCCCGCCGCATCAGGGTGAGCTTGTGTTGAATCAGGGGGTGGTTGATCAGGTGGAGGTTGTTGGGCATGGGGGGATGGGGAGGTGGGGAAGGTGGGTGGATGGGTGGTAGACGCGGAGCGGCTTCCCGCAGGGTAGGGTGGATGGACAAGAGGGAAATTTCAAAATTCAACCTTCTGCCTTCATCCTTCTGCCTTTTTCTGTGTCCGCCCTGGCGGGGAATGGTAACGGCGGTGGATGGGTGTAGAGGCGGAGCGGCTTCCTGTAGGGTAGGGGGAGAGGGGCAGACCTGTTACCAATGGGAACCCGGTCCACACCAGGCCGTCTGACCGCCAGCTAAAATCCGGCTGGATTACTGGCGTACCCAAAGATATTAACAATTCTGTCCCGGGGTAAATGTGTCCTGGGGGGGAAGTTCGTTAGGGTAAGGGAGGGCTCTGTGGACGCATCGAGTCAAGCACGTTGAGCCTGCTGATATGCAGTGAAGACTTATCTAGCGCAGACTATCGTGGTGAAGGTGATGGTAATCAAGATTCAACGACTGGCATCCATCTTGCCCATGGTGGTTCTGCTTGGGGCCTGTAGTGCCGCCAATGATGACCCGTCGGAGACCGTAGCGGTCAATGGCCATGAATCGGCACCAAGCGCGATCGCGGCGGCCGCAACCCTGGATACGTTTGATACAGAGTACGAGACCTTTGAGTTGATCCAACTGGCCTCAGGGCTTGAGCATCCCTGGGGTATGGCTTTTTTACCCGATGGTCAGATTTTAATCACCGAGCGACCTGGCCGTCTTCAGCTCTGGAATAATGGCGAACTGACCGAAATATCCGGCACCCCCCAGGTGAATGCCCAAGGGCAAGGGGGACTGCTGGATGTGGCCATTCACCCTGACTTTAACGACAACGGCTGGCTTTACCTCACCTATGCCAAGCCCGATGGCAATGGCCGAACCGCAACCGCCCTGGGGCGAGCCCGCCTAGAGGGCGCTAACCTAGAAGCCTGGGAGGATATTTTTGTCCAAAATCGCTACTCCCAGCCCGGTCGTCACTACGGGTCACGCCTGGCCTGGGCCCAGGATGGGACGTTACTGATGACAATTGGCGATCGCGGTTCTGAGCCACCCCGAGCCCAAGACCTGAATGACCACGCCGGTAAAGTACTGCGCCTCAACGACGATGGTTCCATTCCATCAGATAATCCCTTTGTGGATGACCCCGACGCCCTGGATGAAATCTACGCCTACGGGGTGCGTAACACCCAGGGCATGGTGGTGGACCCAGCCAGTGGCGACATCTGGACCACCGACCATGGCCCCCGAGGCGGCGACGAAATTAACCGGATTGAAGCCGGTTTGAATTACGGCTGGCCCCTGGTTACCCGTGGCCTCGACTATGGTTCGGAAGGCCCTTTCCCCGACGCCATCAATCGCCGGATGGAAGGGGTGATTGAGCCCTTCTATGAGTTTTTACCCACCCATGCCCCTTCTGGATTGGCCTGGGTAAGTGGGGACACCTTTCCGGCCTGGGAGGGCAACCTGTTAGCCGGTGGCCTGCGCAGCGAACGCATCCGCCGTGTCGTCTTTGACGAGCAGGAAGTGCTGCACGAAGAGGAACTGCTGCTGCAGGAAGTGGGGCGCATCCGCGATGTCCGACAAGGTCCTGACGGCTATATTTATGTGCTCAACGACGCCAGCAAGGCCGGCCTCTATCGGTTAGCGCCTTAACCCCCAGCCCCCCAGCTCTGTCTGTTCTACCCTGAATACCCCTATCTACTTGGGCTTGGGCTTTTTTCAGCAAGCTCTACTTCTTAGTCTGGACGCTACAGTAAGTACATGGACACCATGGCTGACTGATCCTTGATCCGGCCTTCGACTCCGCTCAGGCCTCGTAGACTCCGCTCAGGCCTCGTAGACTCCGCTCAGGCCTCGTAGACTCCGCTCAGGCCTCGTAGACTCCGCTTAGGCCTCGTAGACTCCGCTTAGGCCTCGTAGACTCCGCTCAGGCCTGGTTGCGGGTTGAGCAGAGTCAAAACCAGCGACGTTGAGTCCTTATATCTTTGTCCACCGACTTAACAGGCTATCAGTCTCCCAAAGTAATTATCAATCGGAGATAGAGACGATGACTCAAGCTAGGACCAACGAGGGTCGCTTCCTAGGCTTTTTAGGTTTTCTAGGCTTTTTAGGTTTTCTAGGCTTTTTGGGCAGCCCATCTCACTCCCCACTGGCCAACTTTGCCTACCTAGCCTTGTTATCCCTGGGATCACTGTTGACTTTGTGGCCCGTTAAACCATCCAGAGTCAAGCTGAATGTGCATCCTCAAAAAAGAGGCTACCTAGGATTTTTAGGTTGCCTAGGGTTTCTGGGCTTTTTGGGTACCGCCACTCCCGCTTTAGCAGGACTAGCTTGTTTGGCAATTTTGTCCGCCCTGGCGCTGGATAACCAACGATCATCGTCTTAGGGTAGAGCGGGTTGAGGGGACGAGCAGCTTCCCATACCCCCTAACCAGGTCACCCTTAACCGTGACGCCCCTGGTGCCACTGCCAGGCGTGGGCCAGGATGGTATCAATGTCGCTGTACTGAGGATCCCAACCGAGGATGCTGCGGGCGCGATCGCTGCCCCCCACCAGAGCCGGTGGATCACCGGGGCGGCGGTCATCTTCTACCACGGGAATAGTTTGACCCGTCACCCGAGCGGCGGCATCAATTACTTGCCGCACCGAGAAGCCATTACCGTTGCCTAAGTTAAAGATGGTGCTTTGGCCGCCCTTCAGCAAATATTCCAGCCCCAGAATATGGGCATCGGCCAGGTCACACACGTGAATATAATCGCGCACACAGGTGCCATCCTCGGTGGGGTAGTCGGTGCCATAAATATAGATGGCGTCCCGTTGGCCCAGGGCCGTTTGCAGAATCAGTGGGATCAGGTGGGTTTCGGGGTTGT
>SLIY01000286.1 GCA_007135385.1 Leptolyngbyaceae cyanobacterium CSSed165cm_216 | reverse complement strand
TTGGCCAGCTTAGACCTGACGAGTGGTACCGTAACCCCGCTGGCCCAGTTAGATTTACCCAATCCAGCCATTCGCTGCAATGACGGCAAGTGCGACCCCCAGGGCCGGTTTTGGATTGGCATCATTAGCCCTGAACCGGGGCAAGCGGCGCTCTATCGCTATGACCCGGATGGGTCGTTACACACCATGGAAACAGGGCTGACTATTTCCAACGGTCTAGGCTGGAGCCCTGATGGCACCACCTTTTACCTGACCGATTCGCCCCAGCGCACCATTTATGCCTATAGCTTTGATGGGGATAGTGGGCAAATTCGCGATCGCACCCCTTTGATTCAGTTGGATGATGACTCTGTAGAACCTGACGGCCTGGCGGTGGATAGTGACGGCAATATTTGGACTGCCCTGTGGGATGGTTGGTGTGTCGCTTGCTTTAGTCCCCAGGGTGAACCCTTGGGTCGGGTTGCACTGCCGGTGCATCGGCCCACCTGCCCCACCTTTGGTGGCCCCAATCTGCAAACCCTCTACGTCACCACCGCTTCTGTCGGCCTCAGCCAGCAAGAGATTCAGCAGGGGTTCTATGCCGGTGACCTGTTCGCCATTGACTTGCCCTTACCCGGGCTACCCCCCTCCCCGTTCGGGGGCTAGGCATCAGGTGCAAGGTAGAACCGTAAACCGTAGCAACTCTGATTTGTCCAGCCCCAAGAGACTGAGTCTGAATGGGGCGCTACTATTCATTCAATGGCAGAATGGCAGCAGCTTCACTTGAATTGTTCGAGGGTGCGATCGCCTAAAATCAAAAGGTAGCTCGATGTTCCTCAGCGCTATGGTTGCCTCGCCCCAGTATCTCACGCCTGAAGACTACTTGCAGCTAGAGGCGGACAGTCCCGTTAAGCATGAATACCTTGATGGCGATATCTACGCCATGGCCGGTGCCAATGATGCCCACGTCACCATTGCGCTTAATCTAGCGGCCTTGCTCCGCAGCCACGTGCGCGGTAGCGGTTGCCGGGTTTATATTTCGGATATGAGGGCCCGGATTGAGGCCCGCAACCGCTTCTTCTACCCCGATGTGATGGTCACCTGCGATCCGCGTGACCAGGAAACGCTGGCCTACAAGTGTTTTCCCAAGCTGGTGATTGAAGTATTGTCAGACTCTACCGAGGCCTTTGACCGGGGGGATAAGTTTGCCGACTACCAAACCCTGGAGAGCCTGGAAGAATATGTGTTGATTAACACGCGCCACCAGCGGGTGGAGTGCTTTCGTCGCAATGAAGTAGGGCTGTGGGTGTTGCAGTATTACACCTCTGAGACGACTACGTTTCACTTGCAGAGCCTTGACTTTAGCGACACATTGGCCGCTCTCTACGAGGATGTGGTACTGGTAGGGGCAGATGCTGAACAGGAACGCTGGTCATGACCTCTATTCCGACTCACGGCACCCAGCTAGCCGATCGACAGCAGGCCAAAGCCGCTCTGCGCCAGGCTTTACAGGCCCATGGCGGCGATCCGGCCCAGGTTCCGGTGGCGGCGGCGATCGAGCGGTTGGTGGCCCTCAACCCCACCCCTGCCCCGGCTCAGGCCACCGACCGACTGGTGGGGGACTGGCGGTTGGTCAGTGCCCCCAGCTTTCCCGAGGGCAAGCCGTTGGCGGATGGCCGCTATAGCTATACCCTCGGGCGTCTAGCCTTCAACATGTTTCAGCCCCAGGATATGAAGCTGGTGATCAATCAGGTATCGCAGCCGGTCTGGCCGATCGCAGATGGCCCCCAGCACACCCACGACATCGTAGTGGACTTTACCACCCTAGACCTGGAGGTGCCATTGCAGGGGCGGGTACGAAATTTGGGTATCTGCGAACCAGCCACAGCCAGCCAGCTGCAAGTGCAGTTTACCGGCGGCGTTTTAGAACCGGCAGCAGATAGCGATCGCGACCACTGGCATCAGGTTTTTGGGGACCCTGACGCTGCCCCCCGCCTCGGCCTTACGGCCCGGCTGCAAGGGCTGGTCCTGAAGCTGATGTTTGGCTTGGTACCACCGACCCCGATGGCCCCAGACACGGGCCGGATCGAGTTTCAGATGCGCCGCTCCCCCAAGGGAACATTGACCGTGCTGTATCTGGATGAAGACCTGCGGATTACCCGAGGCGAAAAGGGGACGGTGTTGATCTGCGATCGCCAGGGCTAATAGGACAGCTATGGCCAAGTGCATCGTCGCCGTAAAATGAAGGTTTAACCCTTTCCCCGGCCGTTGCCATGCCCACCGACTACCTCGAACGCATTCTGACTGCCCGCGTCTACGACGTGGCCCAGGAAACTCCCCTAGAGCTGGCCCCTAACCTGTCGGTCCGGCTGCAGAACCGACTGCTGCTGAAGCGGGAAGATATGCAGTCGGTGTTTTCCTTCAAGCTACGGGGGGCGTACAACAAAATGGCCCAACTCTCTGCCGACCAACTGGCTCGGGGGGTGATTGCCTCGTCAGCGGGCAACCACGCCCAAGGGGTCGCCCTGGGGGCGAAGCACCTGGGGACTCGGGCGATTATTGTCATGCCCACCACCACCCCAACTATGAAAGTTAATGCCGTTAAAGCCCGGGGGGGGGAGGTGGTCCTGCATGGGGAAACCTATGACGACGCCTATGGCCATGCCCGCCAACTAGCGACGGAAAAAGGGCTTACTTTTGTGCATCCCTTCGACGATCCTGATGTGATTGCCGGGCAGGGCACCATTGGTATGGAAATTTTGCGGCAGTATGCTCAGCCAATCCACGCCATTTTTGTGGCCATTGGCGGTGGTGGCTTGATTTCGGGCATTGCCGCCTATGTCAAGCGGCTAAAACCCGACATCAAAATCATTGGCGTCGAGCCGGTGGATGCCGATGCCATGACCCAGTCGTTGCAAGCGGGGGAGCGGGTGCGGCTGAACCAGGTGGGGCTGTTTGCCGATGGGGTGGCGGTGCGCCAGGTGGGGGCAGAAACCTTCCGCCTCTGCCAGCAGTACTTAGATGACATTATCTTGGTGGGCACCGATGATACCTGTGCCGCCATTAAAGATGTGTTTGAAGACACCCGGTCGATTTTAGAGCCGGCTGGGGCCCTGGCGATCGCTGGAGCCAAGGCCTATGTGGAGCGGACAGGCATCACTGATGAAACCCTGGTAGCGGTGGCCTGTGGGGCCAACATGAACTTTGACCGCTTGCGGTTTGTCGCCGAGCGGGCCGAAATTGGCGAACATCGAGAAGCCATCTTTGCGGTCACTATCCCCGAAACCCCCGGTAGCCTCAAGGCCTTTTGTGAATGCCTGGGCACCCGTAACCTGACTGAGTTTAACTACCGCATTGCCGATCGGCAAGAGGCCCACATTTTTGTCGGGCTGGAGGTGCAGGGTCGAGCCGATGCCGAACAGATGGCCCAGGTGTTTGAAGCTAAGGGGCTAAAAACCCTAGATCTGACCGATGACGAATTATCCAAAATGCACCTGCGCCACATGGTGGGGGGCAAGTCCCCCCTGGCCCACGACGAGTTGCTGTATCGGTTTGAGTTCCCTGAGCGGCCGGGGGCATTGATGAAGTTTGTCAATGCCATGAGCCCGGATTGGAACATTAGCCTGTTCCACTACCGCAACAATGGCTCTGACTACGGCCGCATTGTCACCGGGATTCAGGTGCCCTCAGACGAAATGCCTCAGTGGCAAGCCTTTTTAGATGGCTTGGGTTACCAGTATTGGGATGAAAATCAAAATCCTGCCTATAAGCTGTTTTTAGGTTAAGTCATTCTGCGTGAATGCTCCGCTCATGACGCTATGTGCTTGGGACAGGCCATGCCAACGCGGTCATTCGTAGGATGCGCGGCGGTTTTGCTCAAACAGTACTATCTTGGCCAGATGGCTTGGGGTATCGGTGGATTAGGCCTCTTATCCCCATGATCTACCCATGATCTGATATCAATGCTGTGAATAACAGTGACTCATCTAGCCCCCGGTTATCAGCTCCCCATCTGCAGCTCTATCGCTCAGAATTTGAGCTTAATCTTTGGGGGGCAACCTCCCTTAGGATGACCGTAAATACCGACCTTGGGGACAGACAAGACCCTTTTATAATCAGTGATATACCCAGTTTATGCCCAGACTAGCTGGGGATCTGTCGTTTTCCCCAGTCATAACTCCACCTCTGGACTGGAATTTGGTTATATCCAGCGGAATTAGCCCTTAGGGCATTATCTCATTCACCTGAACTGGGTCAGATGCCGATCTCACCCTCTACCGCCAGTCACGTCTGTGGCGGTATTACCCTATCGATGACAACCACAGCCCCATTGGAGACCTGAGCCTATGCAACCGACCCAAAATCAATTTACTGAAAAAGCTTGGGAAGCCTTTGTGCGCACCCCTGACTTGGTTAAACAAGTTCAGCAACAACAAATTGAAAGCGAACATTTAATGCTAGCTCTGCTTGACCAAGCGGGTCTTGCCAATAGCGTTTTTGTTAAACTCGGCGTCAATGTTCAACACCTGCGCGATCGCACCGAATCGTTTATCAATAGCCAGCCTAAAATTTCAGGTAATGGCACCTCGGTATACCTGGGTAAATCCCTAGACACCCTGCTAGATCGAGCTGACAATTACAAAAAAAACTATGGTGATGAGTACATTTCCATTGAGCATTTAATCCTGGCCTATGCCAGTGATACGCGGTTTGGCAAAAGCCTATTCCAAGAGCTTGGCATCACCGAAGCCAAACTTAAGCAAGTGATTCAAGATATTCGAGGCACCCAGAAAGTGACTGATCAAAACCCTGAAGGAAAATACCAGTCTCTAGAAAAGTACGGGCGAAACCTGACCGATGCCGCCCGCCAGGGCAAGCTTGACCCGGTGATTGGCCGGGACGATGAAATCCGTCGTACCATTCAAATTCTGTCCCGCCGCACCAAAAACAACCCGGTGCTGATTGGCGAGCCGGGGGTGGGTAAAACCGCGATCGCCGAAGGGTTAGCCCAGCGAATTGTCAGTGGTGATGTGCCCCAATCCTTAAAGGACCGTCGATTAATTGCCCTAGACATGGGGGCGCTAATTGCCGGGGCCAAATATCGAGGTGAGTTTGAAGAACGCCTGAAGGCGGTCCTGAAAGAGGTCACCGAATCGGACGGGCAGATCATTCTGTTCATCGACGAAATTCACACCGTGGTTGGGGCCGGGGCCACCCAGGGCTCTATGGATGCCGGCAACCTGCTGAAGCCGATGCTGGCTCGGGGAGAATTGCGCTGCATCGGGGCCACCACCCTGGACGAATACCGCAAATACATTGAAAAAGACGCCGCCCTAGAGCGCCGTTTCCAGCAGGTGTATGTGGACCAGCCCACCGTCGAAGACACCGTTTCCATTCTGCGGGGGTTGAAAGAACGCTATGAGGTGCACCACGGGGTAAAAATCTCTGACAGTGCCCTGGTGGCCGCCGCCACTCTGTCCACCCGCTACATCAGCGATCGCTTCTTACCCGACAAGGCCATTGACTTGGTCGATGAAGCCGCCGCCAAACTCAAAATGGAGATCACCTCAAAGCCGGAAGAACTGGACGAGGTGGATCGTAAGATCTTACAGCTAGAAATGGAACGGCTATCCTTGAAAAAGGACAGTGATCCCGCTTCCCTGGAACGCCTAGACCGGTTAGAGAAAGAACTGGCCGACCTGAAGGAGCAACAGAGTGCCCTGAATGCCCAGTGGCAGTCGGAAAAAGACATCATCGACCATATCCAGTCGATCAAAGAAGACATTGATCGGATCAACATTGAAATTCAGCAGGCGGAGCGGGACTACGACCTAAACCGGGCGGCCGAGCTGAAGTACGGCAAGCTCACTGACTTGCAACGGCAGTTGGAAGCGGCTGAAGATCAATTAACCGACACCCAAACCACCGGCAAAACCCTACTGCGGGAAGAAGTCACCGAAGAGGATATTGCCGAAATTATTTCTAAGTGGACAGGGATTCCGGTCAGCAAGCTGGTGCAGTCGGAAATGCAGAAGCTACTTTTGCTAGACGATGAGCTCCATCAACGGGTGGTGGGGCAAGACGAAGCGGTGACCGCTGTGGCTGATGCCATCCAGCGATCGCGAGCCGGCTTAGCCGATCCGAATCGTCCCATCGCCAGCTTTATTTTCCTTGGTCCCACCGGGGTCGGCAAAACGGAACTGGCCAAAGCATTGGCCGCTTATCTGTTTGATACCGAAGAGGCCCTGGTGCGCATCGACATGTCAGAGTATATGGAGAAGCACAATGTCTCCCGCTTGATTGGGGCACCCCCCGGATACGTGGGCTATGACGAAGGCGGTCAACTGACTGAAGCCATCCGCCGCCGCCCCTTTGCGGTGATTCTGTTTGACGAAATTGAAAAAGCCCATGCCGACGTATTTAACGTCATGCTGCAAATTCTGGATGATGGCCGGGTCACTGATGCCCAGGGGCGCACGGTGGACTTTAAAAACACCATCATCATTATGACTAGCAACATCGGCTCCCAGTTTATTCTGGATATCGCTGGCGAGGATGAGCAGTACGACGAAATGAAATCTCGGGTGATGGATGCCCTGCGGGCCAACTTCCGGCCTGAGTTCCTTAACCGGGTGGATGAAATGATCATCTTCCACGGGCTGCGCAAGGCCCAATTACGGGAAATTGTGAAGTTGCAGGTGACACGCCTGGAAGATCGCCTGGGCGATCGCAAGATGGCGGTGACCCTATCGGAAGCATCCCTCGACTTTTTAGCGGAGGTGGGCTACGACCCGGTGTATGGGGCCCGCCCCTTGAAGCGAGCGATTCAGCGAGAGCTGGAAACCCCGATTGCCAAAGCCATTCTTCGAGGTGAGTTTACCGCCGGGGACACCATTGTCGTCGATGTGGAAAATGAGCGGTTGGCCTTCAGGGTGGCGCAGGGGGCAACCGCCTGAACCATAAACCTTTGCAACGGCGAGTAACGTCTAGTTGCATTTGTCACAGGATCCATTGCGGCCCCTGTAGCGATTTGCCACCCTACAGTTAGGGTGCTGTAGGGTATGCTGGCCGGTTAGCCTAGAACATTCCCATTAACTTTCTAAAAAATCAGTAATTTTGCGGAATAATTCAGGGAAGGTTGTTTTTATACCTGCAAGGGTTAAGTCCCTATGGTGTGATGTACGCTAAAGTAGACAATATTGTCTGGGCATCTATCCAATCAACCCCAGGACATGAGGTTTCTACCAGGAGCATCTACCGCATGGGGCCCCTTTGCTAACAGGCTGGCTTCAGTTGTCTACACCATAAAATGTCTACACCATAAAAATGGGGTGGGTTATGAAAATCGTTCGTGACGTTACTCGACGTCCTCACATTAATGTGATGGAGTTGCTAGTTTCAGAGGAAGTGCAAAGACAGACCCAGGCCCTATCGCCCCGAGTCCTAAAGTACCTCAAGGCTGAAGAAGTAGAAACCTATGCCCTGAATCGACTTCCCAGTCTTTACGCCTCTAGTGAAAAAGGGTGGCAACACCAATACGAAAAGGCAAAGCACGAGCTTTGTGCCCAAATTAAAAATGCGGTACGCCAGGCGATCGCCGCTGTGCAGGTCGATCCCATCCGGCTCTCAAAACCCCTTAAAATCAATGACCGTCAGTCGGCCCAGGAGGCATTAGATGCCTTACGCCAGATGCTAGACCAGCCTGACCTGAGTTGGGAGGGTATTGTTAATCACTTGCAGGTGGTATTAGATCGGCGGGGGAATCGTTATCCTGGTCTGGGATCAGAACCGTCCCACCGCAGCCGTTACCGCATCCCGCCAACTGGCTCAATGACTAGCCAAGGGGATGCCAAGATTAAAGACGAGCATCATGCCTCCTACTGGCGGCCAGGTACTTACGGCGCCGAAGTGTCTTGGCAAAAATCCCACGCCTCTACGGGTGGTGCTGAGTTTGATTGGAATGATTCCCGCTATGCCAAGTGAGCTTGAGCTAGCATCGCTGGCGGGATGCCGAGGTTGCCAATCCCCTGCTTTAAGCTGGCGGCGTAGGCCGGGTCAGAGCGATCGTACAGCTGCACCGCCTGTCTAAAGGACTGCAAGGCTTCCGGCAGTTGACCCAGCTTAAACAGGGCTACCCCCAAATTTTGATGGGCCTCTGGATAGTCTGGACGTAGGGCGATGGCTTGGCGGTAAGCAGCGATCGCTTCATCTAGGTAGCCTCGGGCGCGATGGGCGGTGCCCAGGTTAAAGTGGGCTACGGCTAGACCAGGATCAACCGCAATGGCCTGTTGGAACAGCTCAATGGCTGCTAGTAGGTCCCCCTGGGTTTTCTTGAGACTGCCAAAGTTAACCCAGGCCCCCAGCTTCAGCATCGGCGGCACCGGCTGAGCCAACGCCGCCCTATAGTCTTGACTGGCCTGATCAGGGTTGGTCTGTCTCTGGGCTAAGGCCCGATGGTAGTGCAACTCGTAGCAGGTGATTGGATCGAGGACAGACTCAGATTGGGCGAGGGCGTGATCGAGTAGGGATAAGGCTGCAGCTGGGTTGTCAGCTTCGATATAGAGAGCCGCCAACTTGTTGAGCAGATAGCCATCGTCCGGATGCTGAGCCAGGTACTGCTCCATGATCGTACGGGCCCGGTCAAACTTGCCTCGCTGGGCTACTACCTCAGGCGCATAGCCCGTGTGGTGCAGGGCCACGCCGGCTAGGCTCACCACCTGCCAGTGGGGGGTGTGTGCCTGCAAGGCGGCAATGCTGTCGTCCACAGTTTCATGGTACGGGCGGCTGAAACTAATCTCGGGTCGGCGGCGAAAAAAACGGGTGATCAGGGTGTAAGGGGCTTGGGGAGCCCCTACCTCTAACCGGAGCAGGGTGACCGCCAAGACCGCCTGGGCCGGTATCTCCCCCAGGGGCTGGCCCTGGTCTAGCCGCCGCAGGGCTTGGGCCGCCTCGGGTTGCAGCACCTCATCGGCATCCAACACCAGTACCCAATCCCCCGTGGCGTAGCGGAGGCTGGCGTTAC
>SLIY01000305.1 GCA_007135385.1 Leptolyngbyaceae cyanobacterium CSSed165cm_216 | reverse complement strand
GTGGGTTTGATTGGTTCTAGCAGTGTCGTGGCAGAGATTGTGAATGGCACAAGAGCCATTAATGAGGCAGAAGCAAAAATTTTATCTGATCGCTTCAAAGTTTCACCCAGTCTATTTATTGAGTAAGTAGCCTTTTGAAGTGCAATGAATACGACCGCGACAGATAGAGACATTGTGAAGCAGGTGATCAGCCGCTACGCCCAGTTTTTCACCCTTGCTATCCTTAACGAATGTGGAATTATGAATCGAGAAGTCACTCAAGCGATCGCATCAGAAATACAACTATTCCAGACGCTTGATCAAAAAGAGAACTTCCTCTTTTTGATTGGTGCCTTGCTGACGAGAGTCATCAGCCTCAAAAAAGCCTCTGAGATTATGCAGCTCGAACCATCTGAGTTCCTCAAGATTCTAGATCTGATGGGAATCGAGTTTTCCTATCTTTCTGATGAGGATGTTGAAATAGAAAAAATCTGGTGAATGAATGAAGATTGTTATTAATTCATCGCCACTAATATTTCTGGCCAAGCTCGGCTATCTCGATCAATTCCTTGACTATCCTGACAATTTTTATATTCCTCAATCCGTTGCGGATGAAATCTCCGCCAAGTCAGATTCTGTTAGTCAGACTGCTCAACCTTTCGTTAGCTCTGGGGTTTTACAAGTTCGTAAAGTTGTCCTCATTAATATTGCCCAAAGCCTCAATCAGCGCTTAGGTCAGAGGGAGTCAGGTGCAATTTCTTTAGGTATTGAGCTAAATTCAGACTATGTTCTGCTCGATGACCTTGCAGCCAGGAAAGAAGCCATCCGTTTTGGCTTGACCGTCAGAGGTACTCTAGCCGCCATCAATAAAATGAGAAGAGATGGAAGAATTTTAGTTAGCAGTCTAGGTGATCTCTATGCCCGTCTTGTGGAAATAAATTTCAGGATCAAACGCTCTATTTTCGAGCAGATTTTTATTGATGATTAGCTCAAAATTGCTATGAATTCTCGCTGTTGCAGCTTAGATGCTTGCTAGTGCTATGAGTATAGACAGAACTCGCCTACTCGAAAAAACTGATCACCTGCCCGATCATCTTCTCAAGCAGGTGCTTACCTTCGTCGAATTCCTTCTGTGGCAGCCAAAACTCTAACCGCCCACCTGCCTCACATTCCGACAATACTCCTAATGCAGAAGACCAGGCTTGGCTAAATACCGACCTCTCTAACCTCGGTGCTCACGAACCCTACGAGTGGGCCGAGGGCGAACTAGAGCAGGGCAAGCCCATCAACTATATCCCCGGCAAAGGGTTCGTCATCGAAGAATAGTTTGGGAGAAAACACCTGAGGCAAAATATTCAAGCGTTGAATGCGCTCCAGCCCAATTAAGCAAGTGCTGTTGGTCACAGCAGCATTCACAGAGCCATCTCCTGATCTAGCTCCTCTGCTGGATAGTTAACCACAGGGACACCCATTTTACTGATCAGCTCAATAAAAGTGCCTTTTGAATAGCCTGCAAGCTTGGCAGCTTTGCCTAAAGAAAGCTTGCCCACTTCATAGAGTTTCACTGCCAAAAGAAGCTTAGCTTCTTCATGGGAGATGCTAATCGGCAAATCTATAGTAAGTTGAGTCATAGATTTTATTCTCCCTCAAGATTTGTTGATGCATTTAGCACAGTGATGCCAACCAGATCTTGATCACAGTAGTGGTATATGACATTCTCTTCTAAAACGCTGTCGTTGGCCTGTTGCGGTTTACGAAAACTAATGTAAAGGATGTCAGCCTCTTCGTCATAATCTGTCCAAATTTGCTTCGAGGGTGCAGACAGCAAATAAGGCACAGACTTTAGAAGACCTACTTCTGCCATAGAATGCCTCGCTTTAGAATCTTTTGGGGTTTGGACGTGAGAAAAGCAGTAAACCACTGATTGCGCTAGCCACACCTATTGTGTTCTCTTCCATATAGCAAGCCTAAACCGCTTATATTTTTCTATCATGGCTCACGCAACCAGTACCTCTCTGACAATCGCCCCCGGCTCTAGCTCAATGGGATCTTCTTCAAGATAAAGCGCTATGGCCTCTCGAATATTCTCTATGGCCTCCTGCTTTGTCTCCCCAGCGGAAACACAACCAGGCAGTTCTGGACACCAAATCGTAGTGCCCCGTTTCGGTATCGGGTTTAAGCACCACACGCCACTTCATTAGCCATAGTCCTTCAACTGGGACGGGCAGCTATCTAGTGTGTGATCTTAGTCTATCGGCAAAGCCTACGTTTTCTGCCCTTTCACCCACTCTCTGATCGATCGCCGCAGGGCCAGCCTGCCCGCCGATCGCTGCGATTCAATCAGCTGAGGTAGAGCGCGAATATCCAGCGTGGGAAACACTCGGCTTTGGTCTGACACCCCGTAGCGATCGCCCTCCAGCAGGTAAATCGTCAGCACACCGCTGTCGTAGCACCAGATTTCGGGTACGCCCAGGCGGGCATAGATCGAAAAGCGATCGAGGGATTTGCTGGTGAGATCGACTTCGAGAGCCAGATCGGGGGGCAGGTCGCGGTCTAGGTCAAACTCCAGCTTGCCCCGCACCAGCGCCTCGTTTTGAAAGTAAAAGCAGGTGTCGGCTTCTATACCGGCCTGCTTGGCCTGGCGCCGCCAGGTGGTGGAGCCATAGCACTCGTAATCTTCCTCTAACACCTCGGCCATATCCTCAATGACGGTGCTAATCGTCTGCTTAAAATACTCATGCTCCGGCAGGGGGGCCATAATTTCTAAGAACCCATCGTCGTAGGCGATGAGGGTGCTGCGGTGGTTCCCCAACTCGGCCAAAATGGCTTCGAACTCGGCCCAACTCACGTCGCGCAGCACCAGGCTTTTGCCCAGGGGTACCTCAATTTGGCGTAGCTCAAGGGTGACCATGGGTGCATTCACCAGTCGAGAAGAATAAGATGCTTGGCATCGCTAGCCTCTACTAAGGCTAACCTACCCTACCTAGCCAGGATAAACCCAAGCACTTTTTCAATGAAGACATCTGTTGCCGTTTGCCTAGCCTAGTACTGCTGTCCGTGAATGCTCCGCTCATGGCGCTTTGCGTTCATAAGCGGCTATCAACTTAAGCCGAAACACTAAGAGCTGTTCGGAGTCGGCGATAAAGGAGGCAGAGTCTCCGGCAAGCGTTCCCACGCAGAGCATGGGAACGAGAACAGGACAGGAACGTTATAGGCACAAATCTTTCCGCCTCAAGGTGTTACCCTCAACAATTTCTGCCGGAATACCTGGAAAGCCCTTGGCTTTAGCGTTTTGATAGGTGTCGGGAGAACAACCGGAGAACGCGTGAAACTCGCGGGTAAAGTGGCTCTGGTCGCTGTAGCCGCAGGCCAAGGCAATGTCGCTGAGGGCTTGGTCTTGGGCCGTGCGAAGGAGCTGGTAGGCATGGGCAAAGCGAATCTGCCGAGCCGCCGCTTTGGGGGTAGTGCCAATGTGCTGGCGAAATTGCTGAATAAAGTGGCGATCGCTCCAGCCAATCTGTCGGGCCAGTTCTCGCATCAAGATGCAGCCGCCGTGGGCCTCTATCTGTTGCCAGGCCCAGCAAATTTCTGGGCGCAGGGTGGGTTGGGAGACGGCAATTTTTGCCGTGAACAGCCGATCCACTAGGGCAAACCGTTCTGCCCAGCCAGACAACTCACCCAACTGCAACTCCAGTCGACGGGCATCTTCACCCCACAGATCCTCTAGGGCAACGGTGGTGTGGGCAAACGTAGGCGCGGCCCCCATAAATAGTCGCTGGGCGGCCCAAGGCACCAGCGGCACCGCAATGCAGTATCACTCACCGCAGTGTTCTGAGACATAGGGCTGGGCGTCTATACCGAGGACAAAGGATTGATAGGTTTGAGTGGTCGCCCCCTGCCTGACCGGGCGAGCGCTAAGGCCATCGCCCAAGGCCAAAATCAGCACTACCCGCGCCATCGGCACATGCAGGCGAGAGATGGGCTGCTTTAGGTTTTGGTAGTAGCCGCTGTAATCACCGACGATGCCCTGCAAGGCAGGGGGCGGTTTGCCTACTGCGTGTTCCCAGGTGGGTAGACTGGCTCTCGTTATAGGGACTGGCTCTCTGTGTGCAACCATCGGTCAGCAAGGTACCGAGCTGTTGTCCAGATGCCACTAGTTTAGCAAGATTGATCAGCTGGTTGATTGCTTCAGGTAGTTGCCGATCGGCCTAAGCGCTGAGATGCCGTCGGGATATTCACAAACTGTGATCATTCGTCACTTCTACAGCGGATACCACTGGATATAGCGGCTCTTGGCCATTCAAGCGCCAGAGACTGATGCAGAGGGCCGTGGCGATCGCCAACCACACCAGGGACGGCAAAATCACCCACCCCGCCAGGGGCACCACCTGAAAATAGGCGACCGTCACCACCGCCACCGACAGCAGTGGCCCCACAATCACCATCGGCACGGCAGCCCCCAGGCGGCCTTCCACGGTGAAAATTGTGTTCCAGGTGTCGCCCAGGCTGAGGTGAATCACGTAGAGAACCAGGGGCCAGCTCAAAAACGTTTGCCCCAGGGCCGACCACACCAGGTAGGCCGAGACCACCCGCAGCACAGCAATGCTCATCCACACAATGGGGAAGGCCAACGGCGGCGGTGCCCAGCCCGGCCGCTGCAGCGACTGGTAGCGCCCCCCATTGCGGGTGTTGTCCAGCAGGGAAAAGAAGCGCGATCGCAGGGTCACAACGGCAAAAAACGCACAGGCGATGGCCGTCATGGCCCCCTGGGGTAGCGCAGCGGTATCGAAGCGCCCCAGGGCAAAATCCATCGCCCATAGCAGCCCGGTCATAGCAGCCACCTGGGCCAGGGTTGCTCCCAGGTAGGTGAGGGTGGCTGGCTGGTCCCAGCGGGGATTGGCTAAATCGGTCTGGACGGTGGTGTCGCGGGTGGCTTCGTTGACCCCCATCACTGTATTGACGCTGCTTTGCACAATTTTTTTACGGTTCATCGGGCTACAAGTAGTGATTTAAAACGATGGACTGGCCGTTGGGCAGGTGTCTTGGTCTGACCTTGATCCTAAACTAGTGAGACGGTTTAACCAGCGGGAGGTCAGCATTTTTCAGCAGATTTGGCGATCGTGGGCAGGGGGAGTAATCCTGGTGCTCATCCTGCTGATTTCTGGGACTGGGCTGCAGGCGCAGGAAGAGGAGGCTAGTCCCGAAGCACCGGCTGCACCAGCGTTACCTGGCCCGGCCCCATCCCTGACTGAGCCGACCGAAGATACGGTATTCTTTGCCGATGTGTTGGTACGGGGCCAGCCGGTATTGCAGGTGGGCAGCTTGACGGGGCTGAGTGCCAGCGATCGCGCCCAAATCATCAACCGCCGCATTGGTGGGCTGCTGAGCCAGGCTCAAGACCTTGAGGCCGTCACCGTGCAGGTAGACGAAGACCGCCAGATTGCCCTGCTAACGGTGAATAACCGGGTGCTGATGACCGTCACCCAGCAGGATGCAACAGATTTTGGCCTGCCCGTTGAAGAACTGGCCCAACAGTGGGCTGACCGACTCAACCAGGTGCTGGCCCAGCCCAACTTAGTGATTGACGTACTGCAACGGCTAGACGGCACGGCGCGTCAGTTGGTAAACGACACGATTGTGCTGTTACCGTCGCTGCTGGGGGCGATCGTGCTGGTGGGTCTGACCTGGATTGTGGCCAAGGGGGTGCGACGGGTGGGGCTGCTGTGGGCTGAGCAGACCGAGGGCGATCGCAGTACCGAAATCTTGATTGGGCGGCTTTGCTACGGCGGTGTTTGGGTTATAGGCAGCATTGTGGCCCTGGGGGTTTTGGGTCTCGACTTTGCCACCCTGCTCGGCACCCTGGGGCTGACCAGCGTCGCCATCGGCTTCAGCCTCAAAGATGTGCTCAGCAACTACATTTCTGGGGTGATTTTGCTGGCGGCCCGCCCCTTTCGGATTAGCGACCAGGTGGTGATTGGCAACTACGAAGGCACCGTTGTGCAAATTCAGCTGCGGGCCACCACCATGCGCACCTACGACGGACGGCTGGTGTATATCCCTAATCAGCAGGTGTTTCAAAAGAGTGTGGTCAACAATACCGATTCCCCCGTGCGCCGCAGCGATGTCATCGTGGGTATCGGCTACGAGGCTGACATTAATACTGCTCGTCAGGTGATTACCAACGCCGTCATCCGGGTAGAGGGCGTCGAGCTAGAACCACCACCCCTGATTTTAGTGCGAGAACTAGCCGCCAGTGTCGTGAAGCTGGAGGTGCGGTTTTGGGTCAACTCGCGCCGCCAATCGTTTTTGCAGGTGACCTCGGCAGCGACTCAAGCCTTCAAAGAAGGGCTACAAGCAGCGGGGATCGATATGCCCACCGAGATTTATACGCTGACCTTTCGCGATTTCCCAGGGCAGGGCTTTGACCATCTCCCCACAGACGTTAACGACCGACGACACCCCGACCAGGGCGGCCCCACCAGCTTGTAGCAAGGTAAGAAAAACTATGACCGCACCCGTCATTTGCCTCGGAGAGTATCTAGTGGATCGCCTGTTTGAGGGGGATGGACCGCCCCAGGCATCGGGTAAAAACTGGACCGACTACCCTGGTGGAGCGCCCGCCAACGTGGCCACAGCCTTGGCCAAACTGGGCACCCCAAGCCGCCTGGTCAGTGCCCTGGGCCAAGATCCCCTGGGGGATTGGCTGATGCAAATTCTAGGGCAGCAGGGGGTAGCGAGCCAGATTCAGCGAGTAGCCGGTACCCCGACCCGCACGGTGTTGGTACAGCGGGATGAGACCGGCGATCGCCAGTTTATCGGCTTCAGCCCCCCCGACCCCGCCGCCTTTGCCGATGCCCACCTTACCCCCGAGTGGGTCGATACTGTGGACTTTAACGGCGTACCCCATCTGGTCATGGGCACCCTGGGGCTGGCCTACGGCCCCACCGCCAGCGCCCTGGCCCGAGCCCAGAAACTGGCCCACCAGGCCGGTACTAAACAGGTGATTGATGTGAACTGGCGACCGGTCTTCTGGCCCGATCAGACCCTAGCTGCGCCTAAAATCCGTGACTTTTTGGCCACCGCCGACCTGATTAAGCTCTCCCGAGAAGAAGCCCTCTGGCTCCTACACACCGACGACGCCACCGCCATTGCCCAGCGGTTTCCCCACTGTGAGGCGGTGCTGCTCACCGATGGGGCCAACGGCAGCAGCTGTGCCACCCAGCACCACAACGTCACCTGCCCTGCCTTTCAGGTGGACAGCATCGATACCACCGGTGCCGGGGATGCCTTTCTGGCTGGGGTGATTCACCAATTGGGCCAGCGGGGATGGCCCAGCCTACAGCAGCCCGATACCGTGGCGGAGATTTTAAGCTACGCCAGTGCCGTTGGGGCGCTAACGACGCTCAAGCCAGGGGCGATCGCGGCCCAGCCGACGGCGGGGGAGGTGGATAGGTGGGTGGGGTGAAGGAGTGATGGGGGGATGGAGTGATGGGGGGATAGGGAGTTTTGAGTTTTGTAGGGCTTTGCCCTTCCCGAAGGATATTGCAGCCGTAGCGTGGGTTAGGCGGTCGGGGATAGGGCGGCCAGGCCACTTAAAATACCGCCGTAACCCACGGCTGGGGGACGTAGACGCTGTGTGTGCGCCCTAGTGGGGAATGGGCAACAGGGGGATGGGGGGTAGACGCGGAGCGGCTTCCCGCAGGGTAGGGTGGATGCTTGCCCTGTTCGCGTTCGCGAAGCGTTCCGAGGAAAAGCGACTCCGTAGGAGTAACGGAGTCGAAGGGGGGTGATGGGATGGCGTAGGACGATAACATTAATAAAAGTTACGGAGACCCCATGCCATGACAATTGAAGAGACCAAACAAAAACAGGTTGTGGTTGTGGGCGCTGGTTGGGCCGGTTTAGGCTCGGCCTACCACTTGGCGCGCCAGGGCTATGCTGTCACCCTGTTAGAGGCTGGCCCCTACCCCGGTGGTCTGGTGGCAGGGTGGCAGACCCCCCAGGGGCGAGCCGTGGAAGCGGGAATTCACGGCTTTTGGTACCCCTACCGCAATATCTTTGCCCTGACGGACCATCTCGGCATTCAGCCCTTTACCGAGTGGACGCGATCGGCCCAGTATTCTCCCCAGGGGCTAGAGGTAGAGTCTCCCCTGTTCCAGGCCCAGCCCTACTTGCCTACTCCCCTGGGCACGTTTCTCTATACCGATTTCAAACGGCTGCCCCTGAGCGATCGCCTCTCAGCCCTACCCCTGCTGCAAGCCCTGATTGATTTTGATAACTCTGACGAGGCCTGGCAAAAGTACGATCGCATCACCGCCCGCGAACTGTTTCGCCAGTATGGGGTCTCAGCCCGGCTCTACCACGAATCCTTTGAGCCGATGTTGCTGGTGGGGCTATTTGCCCCCGGTGAGCAGTGCTCGGCGGCAGCGGCCCTGGGCATGCTCTACTACTTCATCCTGGCCCACCAGCCCGATTTTGACGTGCGCTGGTGTCGGGGCACTGTGGGGGCGCAGATCTTTCGACCCTGGACCCAGGCGATCGAGCAGGCGGGGGGCAAAATTCTGGCCAATCACCGAGTGAGTGATGTCCAGGTGGAACACAATCGAGTGACGGCGGTGGTCTGTGGCGACCAGGTATTTGAGGCCGATGCCGTGGTGTTTGCCGTGGGCATCAGCGGTCTCAAGAAGATTGTGGAACAATCCCGCGCCTTAAAAGACCGTCAGGAGTTCCGAGACATCCGCAACCTGGGGGCGATCGATGTGCTGGCCACCCGTCTCTGGCTCGATCACAACATTTCGATTCCCCGCCCCTCGAATGCTTGCTTTGGCTTCCACCCCACCACCGGCTGGACCTTCTTTGACCTGAATGCCCTGCACGATGAGTACCGCGACGAGCCGGGCACCGTGGTGGAGACCGACTACTACCACGCCAACCAGTTCTTGGCCCTCGATGATGACCAGGTGCTAGCGCAGGTACAGCAAGATCTCGCCGGGTGCATCCCCGCCTTTGGTGAGGCCAAAATTATCGACCACAGTGTGGTGCGAATTCCCCAAGGGGTAACCCACTTTGCCCC
>SLIY01000465.1 GCA_007135385.1 Leptolyngbyaceae cyanobacterium CSSed165cm_216 | reverse complement strand
CCTGTGTTTGAGGCGGCGGCATAGTCGAATCTAATGCCTCACTTTAGCTGTGTCGTACCAGTAGCGTGGGTTAGGCGGTCGGGGATAGGGCGATCGCTAGGCCACCTCAGTCACCGCCGTAACCCACGGCTGGGGAACGTAGACGCAGCGTAGGCGTAGGGGCGGACCGGTGTGTCCGCCCTGGTGGGGAATGGTGACAGGGGGATGGGGGTTGCAAAATCTGCAAAGATCAGGTGTACTTAGAGTTCGCATGTACTGTACCCTTGATACAGTAGTGCTTTGGCCCCGATGATTCCCCGGCACATTACCCTGCAGAACTTTCTCAGCTACCGCCAGGCCAACCTCGACTTTGCCGGGTTGCATGTGGCCTGCATTGCTGGCCCCAATGGGGCTGGTAAATCGTCGTTGCTAGAGGCGATCGCCTGGGCCGTTTGGGGTCAAAGTCGGGTGGCAGCGGATGACGATGTGATTCACCAGGGGGCGATGGAGGCCCGAGTCACGTTTGAGTTTCACCAGGGGGAGCACAGCTATCGCATTTTGCGGGGCCGACACCGGGTGCAAGGCACCAGCCTCGAATTTCAAGTGCAGACCGAGGCAGGGTATCGGGTGCTGACCCAGCGGGGGGTCAGGGCGACCCAGGGATTAATTTGCCGTCACCTCAAACTAGACTACGAGACGTTCATCAATTCGGCCTACCTGCGCCAAGGGCGGGCGGATGACTTTATGTTGAAGCGACCCAGCGATCGCAAGCAGATTTTGGCCGACCTGCTGAAGTTGGACCACTACGATCAGCTGGCTGACCGAGCTAAAGAGCAGGCCCGACAACTGAAGGCGGAGCTGACCCTGCGCCAGACCCAAATCGACGATATGCAGACCGCCTTACAAGACTATGACGCTACGGTCCAGCGCTTGGATGCAATTCAAACTGAGTTGCAGACCCTAGAGCAACAACAGACAGATGATCGCCGACGCTTGCAGCGCCTGAGAACCCTAGAACAGGACTACCAGCAGCAACAACAACAGTTGGAACTGGTGAATCAACAGCATGATCACCTGGCTCAGGTCTGTCGCCAAACCGCTGATGCCCTGGCTCAGGTGCAAGCTCAACTCCGCCAGGGGACAGCGATCCTGGCCCAGGCGACAGACATTCAGACAGGAGTGGCCCGCCTACAAGCCTTAGAGGCAGAGGACACTCAGCTAAATCAACAGTTCCAGCAGTACCAGACGTTACAGCAACAACTCCAACCTGTGCAGGCCCAGTACGAGAGGCAGCAGCAGGCCCTCCAATCTCAGCAGCAGCAGAAACAAAGTCAGTTGGCGGCGATCGCAACGCAACTGGCGGACCTAGATCAGATTCTGAGGCAGCAGGCAGAGGTCAAAGCGGCTCGACAGAAACTGGCGGCGGCCAAGGCTCACCTAAAACACCTGGATGCCCTGCAACTCCAGGCAGAGCCTCTGTTGCAGCGCCGCCAACAACTACAGGGGGATCTACGCCAGGCCCAAACCCAGCTCAAAACCCGCTTAGAAGACTTGACCGCCACCGCCGCCCAGCTGGCCAGGCAACAGGAGCAACAACCCCAGTTGGTCGCCACCGTCCAAGATGTATCGGCCACCCGCCGCTATTTAGAGCGGCGGCGGCTCTACCAAGAACAGGTACGGGAAAAGGGGCTGGAACGGCGCAGCTTTATGGAAGCCCTGCAAGCCACCCAGCGTAATTGTGAGGGGCAACTGGCCCAAGTGGCCCAAAAGCTACAATTGCTGACTCAGCCTGAAGCGGCTTGTCCCCTCTGCGATCGCCCCTTAGACCACCACCACCGCACCCTGGTGGAAGAACGACACCGGTTGGAACAGCAGGATATCCAAGCTCACATTTGGGTGATTCGCGAGCAACTGGCGGCGTCAGAACGGGAAATTCAGGTGCTACGCCAGGAATATCGAGCGGTAGAGGCCGAACTAGCGCTATATGCTCCAGTGCTGCACAAGCAAGGGCAACTGGAAGTCCAATTGGCTAACCAGGCCACCGTTGAGGCCCAACTGCAACAGTTGGAAACAGAGCGCCAACAATTGCAGCAGTGCCTAGAGGCCAACAGCTACGCCACCGACATTCAGGCTGAACTACGCCATATCGACCAAACCCTCAGCCAACTTGCCTACGACGACCGCGACCATGCCCTGGCCCGAGGTCAGGTGGACCGACTGCGCTGGGCCGATATCAAGCACCACGAGATCAAACAGGCCCGACAACGTCAAGGGCGATTGCAGCGCCAGCAGCAAGACTTGACCGAGGCCCTGGGCCAGATTAATGGCGAGTTGGAGAGCTTAGCGGGCAGCGAACTGAAACAAGAGCTAGACCGGCTTGAGGCGGCGATCGCCCACCTGAACTACGCTGTCGACCACCATCAGCAGGTACGCCAGGCCCTGCAAGCGGCCCAGCCCTGGCGACTGCGGCAGCAAAAACTACACCAGTGGCAACAGCAGCAGCCCCAGCAGAGTCAACGACTAGCGGACTTGCAGGCCCAGTACCAGGCCCAGCACCAAGACCTGCAGGCCCTCACCGAGCGGCAGACCGCCCTGGCCACCCATCTGAACAACCTAGGGTACGACCCCCAGACGCTGCCTCACCTAGAGGCCAAGCTACAGCAGCAGCAGCAGCAGCGGGAGGCCCTGCTAGCCCAGGGGGGCGCTTTGGCCCAGCAACAACAGCATTTGGCCTCCCTGCAACAGCAACTTAGCCACCAACAGCAGCAACTCCTGGCGACCCGGCACCAGCAGCGGGTTTACCAGGAACTGGCCCAGGCCTTCGGTCGCAACGGCATCCAGGCGATGATGATTGAAAATCTACTGCCCCAACTGGAGGCCGAAACTAACCGGCTGTTGGGCCGCCTGAGTAACCACCAACTGCATGTGCAGTTTGTTACCCAGCGGGCTAGCAAAAGCCGCCAAACCAAATTAATCGACACCCTCGACATTGTGATTGCCGATGCCCAGGGGACTCGCCCCTATGAAACCTATTCCGGCGGCGAAGGGTTTCGGATCAACTTTGCCATTCGGCTGGCCCTGGCCCGACTGTTAGCCCAGCGATCCGGCACAGCCCTGCAACTATTAATCATTGATGAAGGATTTGGCAGCCAAGACCAACAGGGGTGCGATCGCCTGATTGCTGCCATCAACGCGATCGCCGTGGACTTTGCTTGCATCCTGGCCGTCACCCATATCCCCCACTTTCGCGATGCCTTTCAGGCCCGCATTGATGTCACCAAAACCAGTCAGGGATCCCAGCTCACCCTATCCGTCTAAATTAGTCGTTCTAACCGGCGATCACGCATCACGACGTTTTGTGAACGAGATTGGTGGCAGCCATTAATATTTCTACGCTTTTTTAAGCTTTTCTTCATTTTTGACTTAAAAAATATGTCTCAAGAAATGCAATAACTAAAGGGTGAAAGCTTTATCCTATAAACCATTCGTGGCGCTCTCCTCAGACTTGCGCCCAGGGCTAATGAGTATTAACGCCCATTCACGATAGCTTTAATAAATGTTACATTAGTTCACATAGAAACCACGTGAATCCTATGAATGCTTTAACCCTTTTGCTTGAATTGCTTATCGCTGGAGCAGCAGGTGCTTACCTCGGCCAACTAGCCAAGGCTCCAGCCCAGCAAGAAGAGTTGATTCCTGTGCCGGTGCGCGATCGTACTCCCCAGTCGTAAGCTGGGTGTCCGCTTTAGCCGCGGCCACTGGCCGTCGTCAGGCTGTGACAAGCTTCTACACTTTTGGCTCACCGCCCGGAAGATTAACGGCTTTTCTAGGCCAAGTCTTGGTATGGCGTCATTTATCGATGACGACTCAACGATCGCTGACAGGCAACCGCCCTAGGGCGGCCCTACTTCTGACCCAGCCCCTGTTAATCTAGCTTCGCCACACGATGAGAACTGCACAAAATTCCACCGATATGGTTCGCACCTATCTCAAAGAGATAGGCCGAGTTCCCCTGCTAACCCATGAAGAGGAAATCATTCTGGGTAAGCAAGTCCAGCAACTGGTCCAACTTGAAGCGAAGAAAGCAGCCTTAGAGAAGGATTTGGACCAGCCCTTGACTCTGGAGGCTTGGGCCAATGCCGTGGATATGCCCGTAGCACAGTTACAAACGGTGGTACGAGAGGGTAACTTAGCCAAGCGTAAGATGGTGGAAGCTAACTTGCGCTTGGTGGTATCAGTGGCCAAAAAGTATATCAAGCGCAATGTTGACCTGCTGGACTTGATTCAAGAGGGTACCATTGGTATGCAGCGGGGGGTCGAAAAATTTGACCCCACCAAGGGGTATCGATTTTCCACCTATGCCTATTGGTGGATTCGTCAGGCGATCACCCGAGCGATCGCCGAAAAGAGTCGCACTATCCGCCTGCCCATTCACATTACCGAAAAGCTGAATAAGCTGAAGAAAGCCCAGCGGCAGCTGTCTCAAACGTATGGCCGCTCGGCCACTGTGGCTGAACTGGCGGCTGAATGTGATCTCACTGTCAAGCAAGTTAGGGACTATTTAGAAAAGTCCCGCCAGCCTCTCTCCCTTGATCTAAGGGTGGGTGATAACCAGGACACTGAACTCGTGGAACTGTTAGAAGATGACGGTCCCTCTCCCGAAGACTTTGCTACCCAGTCTTCGCTAAAGCAGGATCTACACCGCTTGCTGGGAGACTTAACTCCCCAACAGCAAGAGGTACTTTCCCTGCGCTTTGGGTTGACAGATGGTAAAACCATGACCCTGGCTAAAATTGGGGACATGCTTTCCATCAGCCGAGAACGGGTGCGGCAAATCGAACGGGAAGCGCTAACTAAGCTACGTAAGCGCCAGTCTGATATCCGGGAGTACTTAGCCAGTTAGGCTAGCCCCTGCAGAACATGCTGGGTGGTTAGCAGCGCATTCAAACCGATAAATCCGCTGCATCGCCCCCGCTGTTCTGTCATGCCCAGGGCAATGGCTGAAGCCTGGGCCGAGTTGCGCACAAACCGAGGCGACGTGTTGATGTAAACGACCGCACTATCGACCAGTTGGGTAAACTGATTGCTTTCGCTGTAGGATTCGGTCACGATACTGACGGCATGGTGGCTACTATCGCTGTTGACTAGGGTCGCCGCCGTCTGCGCATCAGGCACCTGGCGAAGAGCCACGGTGCGGCTTAAGAAAGGTCGGGACCAGTCCTTGGGGTCGATAACCTGGAGGTCAGGTATGTCAGCCACCAGGGCTGCATCGGCCAACAACTGAAAGCCCTTTTCCCAAAGATTGTGGCAAAGCCTGAGGGTAGTGGACAGGTTAAGGCTTTGATGAATCAGCACTTTCTCGATTGCATTAACGGCGTCCGGTTCCCCCCGATGGCTGTCGACCACCATGGTAGATACGGTTTCTGAACTACCACTGGCAGACCAATAGAGATAGGTATTGCCCATGGCGGTGGGCAGTACAGGGATCGCCGCCTGGCGAACGATTTGCTGCACTAGGTTGGGGCGACCATAGGGAATGACCAGGTCAACCCCCTGGTCTTGTAGCAGCCACTGTCGCGCCGCATCCCCTTCATTTTCGGTCAAGGATAAGATGCAATTCTCGGGTAAGTCGGCCTGTTCGAGTGCCGCATACAGGGCTTGCAAAATCACCTGGGTGGTTTGGCTAGCTTCGTTGCCCCCTTTCAAGATCAGCCCATTCCCGGTGCGCACACAGAGACCAGCCATGATCGCCGCCAATTCTGGAAAGGCTTCATAAATCAAGGCCACCACCCCCAGGGGCACCACTTGGCTGTAGCCTGACATGGCCTGAGTCAGGCGACTGATCGGCTGGGGGGTCAGAACCCGCGGATCGCCGAGCGAGCCCAGCCGATGGAGAATTTTACAGGCGGTTTGCAGACGCTCTGGCGTCAGTTTCAGCCAGTCGAGTACCAATTCTGGAACCGCCATGTCTAAGCTGGCCTCTAGGTCCAGGGTATTGGCCTCTAGGATTTGATCTTGACTGTCATGGAGGTAGGTGGCCATGGTGTCGAGGAGCCGACTCTGCACATCAGCTCCTGCTGCCGCAAGCTGGCGACCGGCTTGGCCAACTTGGGCAATGGCATCGCTAAAGTCAGTTTGAGATCCGAAGGGTACCATTACATCAGCGTCGAGAGGCCAGCCAGAACATTACCACCACCAATATCGATACCGCTAGAGTGGCCAATAGCCGGATGATCGCTTGCCCCCCTTCAGGAGACTGTAGGGTAGCCAGCAGCAAAAACAATACCATCACCCCAAACGAAACCATCAGCAACAGGGGCATGTAGCTAATGTTGATGGCGGAGCGATCGAGCCGCCACTGTTGCCCCGTCCACCGCCAGGCTCGCTTGTAGGGGTAATGGGTGGACAACTGCTCAATCACATAGCCATCCTCTTGCACCACAAAAATCTGCTGACAGCGATCGCAGCCAAACGCTTCGGTAAGAGCAATGGGTTTGATGCGACCGTGGCGACGACAAGGACAAGGATAATCGGCGGACTGGTCGATCTTTTGGCTTTTGTAAGTACGCACAGGACTGCGACAGGTATGAATAGGAATAGGAATAGAGCCAGGGGGATGACAACACCAAACAAATTGAAGGTTAGAACATTTCCCTCAGGTAACTTTGCCCCCTCAATCTGGCTTAGCCTTATTCTGACACATTAGCTAAACCTCTTCTGGAAGACAAGCCAGGCTGGGATCAGGTCAGGGGCTCAACAGGGCGATCGCTGACTGGATCAGGTTTCCAACCATTTGTGAAATAGGGTTGAAAATGTAGCCGATGTGTCTTGAAATTTCTAGGCTAAACGTGCAGAAATGAAGGCAGGGTAAACAGCATGTACCCGATCACCTGGTACTCTGCCAGGCCACATCTGCCAGGCCAAAGATGATCGGGCAGGAGGGTTCAAGGGGCAAGCAAGGTATACGGGGCACGGCCTACTTTGAACCCTATACCCTAGTCCCCTCAAGTCCTTAACTCCCTAACGCGCAAGATCCTCGGTAACCTTTAGCAATATCTCTTCGCAATTAGCCACTTAGATAGCTCACCCTTAGGAGGCTGGAGAAATCGATGGTAACGGAACGGCTAGATATGGCAGTCAAAAATTTCCAGCATATGAACCAGATGGCTGAGCGCTACACTCGCCTCTGTCGATCCTATGTGCAACTGGCGGAGCGTTTCCACCAGTTGGATGTTGATCACATGACCTTAAAGGGGCAGACCGTATCCCTACTCAACGTTCTCAAGACCAAACAAGATCAGGTGCAGCAGGTTAACGCCCACAATGCCCAACTGCAAAATCAATTGGACCAATTGGCTGCTCAGCATCGCCAGGAGATGCAGACTCTAACCAGGACTTACGAAGAGAAAATGCAGGAGCTTACCCATCATTTAGACGAACTAAAGCCCTTAGAAAGTCTGATGACCTCGGAGCGGTACCAAGACCTGGTAATGGCTGAAGAGCAGATGGAACTGGTGGAAGCCACCTTCCAAGAAATGGACCAGAACGGCACCCCCGATCTTTCGCGCGAGGAACAAACCCTGCTAGCGGCTTACCAGGCTGATCCCTCTACTTTTTTAGCGAGCTCAGCTCAACGACCGACCGTCGCTGTCGCGACAGCATCGATACCTGAGGCTGAATCCGCAGTATCATGAGCAGCACCATGGGCAGGTCATAAACCGGTTAAGACGTTAAGACACAACTGTACTCACAATCCAGTTGGTGAAGCCCCCCTGGTAAGGCGCACAGAGTTGATTCACCCGGGCGGCTGATACCTGGTACTGATAAAAGCAGATCAGGTTGCCGTAGACGCCGTTAGGGTAGAAAGGCAGCTCCTGGTCTAAGCGTAGCTGCTCGACACCCATAGGATCGGTCCTAACGAGCGTGATGCCCCCAGGGTAGACGATTCACGGGGGATCGGCTGGGGTCATCTCTAAAAGGTCATCGGTGCAATCGGTTCGATGTCCGGATCATGGCCCCCCACCTGGCTGGTGCGGAGTACCCAGGCGGCTGCCCCGTAATGGAGAAATTGATATACCACCACATCACTGGCTTTGCGAGGCAGCACCGTGCGCCAACTGCCCAGGCCCATAATCAGGTTGCGGATAGGTTCGTCTTCGATGGAGCTACCTAGGTTGAACTCATTGCGCTCCCAGTCAGGGCGCAAATTGCCCAGGGGCTGTAGGGTACGTTTCAGGTCTTGGCCAAAGGCCATGAGCTGACGCAGGTCCGCCGCCTGGGCCGGATGTTGGTCAGCCCAGGCTTGTAGGGCGTCGGCGTGACGACGCAGGCTGTGCCCAGTACTTTGTAAGCTGGCGAATAGAGCCTGGTTAGAGTCTTGGGCGCAGTTGTTAGAGGGACCGACAAAGGTGCCGCCGGTACCATCGCCAATACGGTAGCGAGCCGTCATCGCTTGCAGGTGGGCTTCCATGCGATCGAGGGGCGATCGCACCTGGTCTTCAAACCGGTACTGGCGGCTAAAAATATCCAGCTTCACCACAATGTCGCAGGTGGGGCGGGTACCCAGCCACCCTCGCTGGCGATCCCCCTGATAGCGAGACCAGTGAATTGTGCCAGCAATCAAGCCATCGATGTTATGACAGTAGACCTGGTAGTAGCGAATGTCGAACCGCAGTTCGTCCGCCAAGGGGTCGTGCACCACGTCAGCCCGGCCATAGGCAAAATGGCCAAAGAAAATCGGGCTAACGGCAGCGGGCTCTTTGTGGTTGCCGCCAATGCCCCCATAGGTATGGAGCAGCAACGCCCGATCGCCCTGTTGCCATTCTCCCACCGCTGCCGCGATCGCCCCAGGATGACTGTTGTCCTGAGCGGTACACAGCACCGAAGATACCTTCCCCTTCTGGGCGGCCACATCGGCCCAGGCGTCTTGACGAATATAGCGGTAAGCGGCTCTGGGGCCACCAAACACCACCCGATTGGGTTGCAATCGAAACAAGGCCCGCGGCCCCAGGGATTGCACCACAAAGGTGCCATTGCAGTCGGGTGCGCCGTAAATATACCAGCCCGATTCATTGTAGGGGGACTGTTCTAGCCCCTGGGTGGTGGATGGAGCGCTGCCATATT
>SLIY01000189.1 GCA_007135385.1 Leptolyngbyaceae cyanobacterium CSSed165cm_216 | reverse complement strand
GGGCGGCATCCCTGAGGGTGGCTTTGACTTGATCGAGTAACATCATCATCACACATGACAATTTACTGGATCTAGTCTAAGCCATTCTTGGGGGGAGTTATTTGGGGGCACCTCCCTAACCCCAGCCCCACCGCTACCGACAGCAGAACCAAAACCGGCTGTAGACGCTCAAACAGCGTTGTCTGCATAGAACGCTATGGATTAGCAGGAGGTCGCTTTGTGTTTCAGGACCTGCTGTCGTTGGGAATCTGAGAGTTTAGCGATCGCAGTGCGCACCACTGACCGGGGCAGTTGCCCCTGGTAGCGCAATACAAACTTAAACACATCATCAGGGTAAGACTTGCTGGCTGCTTTCAGCATCCAGCCACAGCCTTTTTGCACCAGCTCGTCCTCCTCCTCCAGCAGGCATTCCGCCACCATCAGCGCCTCCGCCAGCAGCAGCCCCCGCCGCAGACCATAGATCAGGCTAACGGCAGCGGCCCGGCGCAGCCAGGGATTGGCGTCCCCCGTCCAGGGGATCACCCGCTGGGCTACCCCTGGAAATGTGGCGACGACTAAGCCCAGGGAGTGGGTACACAGATCATCACAGTCGGGCCAACCGTTGACATACTGGCGCAGCCAGGACTCGAATCGGTCGAAATGGTGGGCGTCTAGGTGAGCACTGCGGCGAAAGCTCCAGTCAAAGGCGATCAGCCTGCATTCGTATATCCCCGACTGCAATAGGACTTCGCAGCGTGTCAGCACTTCAGGCAGCGATAGGTGACGCATCTGTCTGGAATACTGAGCAGACAGTTGCCGTATCTTGGGAGTAGGCACCCCCAGAAAGTCCTGCACATCCACATTGAAAAGGGTGGCGATGCGGTCTCGATAGCTCGAATCCACCTGAGCACGCAAATCGGTCAACAAGGAATTTAATAGGGATTGGAGGTCAGGGTGAGCCATGGCAGGTACCGTTTGAATCCAGGCGTGTTTGCTGTCGCTGTAGGCAGCAATATCTGCCGGGTGCTGGGCGTAGGCGGCCCGCTTGACGGCAGCATACTCGTCAACTGGCGATCAAAAAGCCACTCAGGGTTAGGGCCAGCAGGGGGGAGGAGAAGACGTTTGTCATATTGCAAAAGAGAGAAGGGAAAAGGGAAAAGGTGAGGTTAGCTGGGATTATTCCCACTCCGCCTCAGTCACCAGCGCTTCCCAGGCTTGGACAATCGCCTGGAGAGCCTCGGGGGCATCGTCAATGGCTAGATCAAGGTATTCCGTTTGCAGGTGCCGAACCGACAGACGAACGGTGGGATAGTCGGCAAAGGCCGCATCGGTGACGTAGCGCATACGGTGCAGGTTGGGGAAGCGCTGATCTTCTAGCACCTGCTGAAAGGCGGTCAATTCCTCTGGCGACAGCTGGGCTTCAGCCCTTACGGTGCCGTTTTCTTTCTGGAGCAGTCGCCCGTCCTCTAGCAGTACGGTTGGTTGGGCGTAGCCCCCCCGACCGCCAGACTCGACTGAGCGAAAGATGTGTGCTTCTGGGTCGGGCTCAGCATCGGACCCTGACTCAGGAATGAAGTCAGGAATCAGGCCGTTGCGGCTGCCGCTGGCGGTGAGGTTTTGCACGGCTGCCTCGCCGTCTTGGTGAGTGTGGTAGACCCAACTTTGGTCGCCGTCGGTGACGACGACTCGCAGGCCAAAAATGGCAATCATGGTACAGACTTGATCTGGCTCGTAGATGCCCATGCAGCCGTTAAAAGTGGCGGTTTCGGCGGCGGCAATGCGGAGGTCGGTGGCGGGGCGATCGACTTCGATGGCAACGGTTTGCAAAATGCGATCTTGCACTTCTGGTGTGAGCACCTCGTCTATGGTGGCTTCCTCCCAATTGTCGGTAATCGGCTCGGTGGTAGAGTCAGAGCCCCCAGTTTCCCCAGGGGAGGGCGGGGTGTTGGCATCGGGCATGGGGGCGCAGGCGACAGCACTGGCGGTCAGGCTGCCCAAGACCAGCAGCGTGAGTAAGGCTTTGGTTGAAGCGGTTAGTGAAGACATAGGACGGTTTCGGGTTTCGGGTTTCGGGTTTTGATGGGGTAGTTTCGAGCTGGCCTCACAATGCTCTGGGCGACTAGGGGAAGTCTGAAACCCAGTTCGCGTAGGTTGGGTGGCGCGATAGCAGAACCCAACCTACAAATTGAGGGTCAACAGGTCACTAGGTGGAGGTGTTTTTCTACCCTAGCCAACCAGGGACGGTGGCTAGGGCGCGGTTACAGAAATGGTGACGGCTGAGTTCCGCAGCTATCGCGCCAGGCTGCTGGAGGGTTGCCAGAGCTGCACCTTCTGTCCCTGGGCCATCAGGAAGTCACCTCGGGGGCTGAACTGAAACGGGCCGACATTGTGCAGTTGCGACAGCGGTTGCCCCGTCGGCACCGGTCATAGCTGAAGTCCTTTAGTGATGGTGGCCAGGTGGGGTTCAAAGGTAGACAGATCGGAGTCTTTTGCAAAGAAACCTGTGGGGTCACCGCTGATTACCCCGGTGACAAAGACATAGACTTGCTCACCATCGGTGGCCACGTAACCCACGGTGCGATCAAACACGACACCGTTGGGGTGGGTGATGGTGTAGCCGTAGCGCAGGCCAGACAGACTGCCGACGTTGGTGATTCCTGACGCTTTCAGTTAAGTCTTAAATTATTGCATGATGAGCTGTTTGCCGACGCTGTTTCCAGAATTGAACTTATCACCTCGGTCAAGGCTCTCTGTCTTTGAATTGGGGGTAAGCAAATAGGCGTTGGTGTTAGATTTAGATCGCGGGCTACTGTCCAAACGTTCACTCCGAAGCTGGCTGGGGGGCAGTGCGGGCAATGTCGGCGATTTTTTTAACAAAGCTGGCGGTAGGGACGGCCAGTAGCAGCCCCAGGAACCCGGCAAACTTAGCCCCAATCAGCAGCGCCATCACCACCACCGCCGGATTTAAGCCAGTGATGCCGCCAATCAGGCGGGGGGCAATCAAATTGTCATTAATTTGCCCCAGCACAGCGGCTACCGCCAATACCTTCAGCCCCAGCCCCATACTTTGAAAGGTCAGCAGGGTACTCACCCCCAGCACCGCCACCGTGCCACCAAAGGGAATAATGCTGGCCAGGCCAATGCCGAGGCCAAACAGCAGGCCAAAGGGCACATTCAGCAACACAAAGGCGATGGATTGGGCGGTGGCTAAAATCAAGGCCAGGGTGGCCTGGCCGGAAAAATAGCCCCGAAAGCTGGGGCGTAGGGCGCTCCGAATGTGGTTTTGCCAGGGCTCAGAAAACCAGCTCAGCAGGCCATTCCATAAGGCCTCGCCATTGAACACTAGCAAAATCGCCAGCACTGCCGTAATCAGCAGATTGAGGGTCTTATCCAGGGTGCTGAGGGTGACGTTAATCACCTGGCTGGTACCGGTTTGTAGGGCGCTAGACAGCTGATTCGCGGCTTCCACGGTGAGCTGATCGAGGTCCACGGGCAGGTTTTGAAACATGGCCCGATCCTCCAGCAGCAACAGCTGGGTCTTGGCTAGCTCGATCCAGCGGGGCAGACGTTCGGCAAAGTCATTCAGCTGTTGCCACACCAGCGGCCCCAAGAAGATCACCAGTACGGTGGTGACGGTCGTGGTCGTCAGCAGCACAGCTGCGATCGCAACGCGCCGCTTGGCCCCCTGCTTTTCCAGTAAGCCAATCGGATAGTCCAGCAGAAAAGCCACCAGGCTGGCGGTAATCACAATACTGGTGATCGGTTGCAGCAGCCCCCCCAGCCGGTACAGCAACCAGCTATTCAGACAAACCAGGGGAAAGGCTAACCCTACGATCGCCCATTTGGGCAGCTTAGACATAGAAACCATAGGCCGTGTTTTACTTTGCTAACGCCGAAATATCCAGCCCGGTCAGGGGAGCGAAAAAGCCGCGTAGGCGATCGGCGATCGCCGCGACCCCACCGCTCACATTCGATTCAATGTTCAGGGGTAACACCGGGTCATGTAGGGATAGTCGCAGCAGAAACCAGCCGTTTTCTGGGGCCGACTCACAGGCCACCCGCACCCCTTCGTAATTGTTGGGCACCACGCTCCAGTCGGGCTGATTTTCGACAAACCGGTGCAATTGCTCAATTACTGTCGCGCCGTGGCTTTTAAAGTCAGTGGCTTCAATCTTGAGCCGAAACTCTCGGCTTTCCTGGGGTTCTTGCAGGCGGGTAATCAGGTCGGTCAAGCGCTGGCCCGCCAGACGAGCTTTGGCCAGTGCCACCAGCAGTTGGCTGACCAAATAGGCCCCATCATCCAGGAAATAGTTCTCCTTCATGGCCCCGTGGCCTGAGGTTTCAATCGCCAGCCAGCAGGGTTGCCCGCTGTGATTCAACCGCAGAGCTTCGTTGATCACGTTCTTGTAGCCGCGCTTAAAGCGATGGTGAATGCCGCCCAGTTCCACTTCAATAAACTGGGTCAAACCATCGGAGGTGATGGAGTCGGTGACGATGGTAGAGCCAGGGTGGGCTTGCAGCACAATCGCTGAAATCAGAGCGATCAGACGATTGCGGTTAAGTTCACGACCCTGATAGTCGACGGCAGCACCGCGATCCACATCGGTGTCAAAAATGATGCCAAAATCGGCCCCCTGGGCCACCACCGCCTGACAAATCGAGGTCATGGCCGCCTCGTTTTCTGGGTTGGGCATGTGGTTGGGAAAGGTGCCATCAGGCTCTAGAAATTGGCTACCGCTGGTGTTGGCCCCCAGGGGTTCGAGTACCTGGCTGGCGTAAAATCCACCGGCCCCATTGCCCGCATCCACCACAATGTGTAGCCCCCGCAGGGGTTGCTCGAAATGGTCGGGATGGTTGACCGCCTGGCGGATCTGCTGCACCAACCCGTCGGCATAGGCGGCAATCAGGTCCCGTTGTTCCACGGGGCCAGGGCTAGGGGCCAGGGTAAACTGGCCCGGTGTGGCCAGGTGCAAAATTTGGGCAATATCGGCTTTGCCAAGCCCCCCCTGGGCGGTAAAAAACTTGAGGCCATTGCGGTTGAAGGGCAGGTGGCTGGCCGTGAGCATGATCGCGCCATCGCAGCCAAAGTCGGGGAGCACGGTGCTGATAAACATGGCGGGGGTGGAGGCCATACCCACGTCCAGCACCCGACTGCCCAGGGCGGTCATGCCAGCGATCGCGGCTGACATCAGGGTAGGACCAGAGAGGCGGCTGTCGCGGCCAATGGCGATCGTCAGATCCGTCGCTGGTTTGTCTAAGTGAGTGGCCAGCCAGGTGACAAAGGCTTGGCCCAGGGTAGTGACCACCTCAGGGCTAAGGTTTACCGCTTCGCCGGGTACCCCTTCTAGGGCAACACCGCGAATGTCAGAGCCGTTTTGTAGGGTGGCCCAGTTGACTGGGGGGGTGGATAGGGGCATGGGCGATCGCTCCAGGGGGCAACCCTCACACCATAGGGGCAGTGTCAGGATTTTGGCGATTTCTTCAACTTTTTTGCACAGGAGTGTGAGCAGGTGTCATTCTCGCGTAGCCGCAGGGTGGGCAGTGCCAGCCCTGTCAAGGTGAGCTTTGACCTGAGTAGGGTGCATTAGCGGCCCACAGATCTGCGCAAAACCTCACAGACTCTGTCTTTAGGCCGCAATGCACCGCTTACGATACCGGGCCTCTTGCTTGATGCAAACGGTGCGTTCCGGCCAAGGCAGAAGGTTTTGCACTATCATCAGGCTGACCTGAGGCCGGGAACACACCCTACGCATAATCAAGCTTTCAGCGCTTCAACGGAGCAAAATTTAATCCTTTCAAACCATCTTGAAAGGACTGGATGGGCACTGTCCACCAGCCTTAGGGATGCCTACTCTAATGGATATTTGAAATTAAGGCCCCTCCCTAAGCGAGTTCAGCCGCCAGGGGACCTACGACCGCCTCTGGCCCCAACAGGGAGATGCAGGGGCGATGGAAAAACTCCTGGGCCACGGCTTCCACATCCACCAGGGTAACGGCCGTCACCATTTCTTTAAACTGCTCGTCAAAATCGACCCCCAGCCCCAGAATTTCGTACCAACCCAGCATCTGAGCAATTTGGGCATTGGTTTGTTTGCCCAGGGCATACTGGCCCAGCAGTTTATTTTTAGCGGCTTGCAGTTCCTCTTCCGATAGCACCGTATCCCGTAATCGCTCGACTTCGTGGCGTAGACCCTCCAGGGCGATCGCCGCATTGGTGGGGGCGGTGCCCATATAGGTGACAAACTGGGATAGCCCTAACCGGGTCGGGAAAAAGGCAGATACATCGTAGGCCAACCCCCGCTTTTCTCGCAGTTCTACGAACAGGCGACTGGAAAGGCCATTGCCCAGGTAGGTGTTCAGCAACTTGAGGGTGGCGTAAGCGGGATGCTTGACTGGGGCGGCACCATAGCCCACCATTACAACTGCCTGGTTTGTTTCCTGGGTGGCGACGGTGCAGGTGCCGCTGGGGCTAACCGGGGGGAACACAGGAGTGGAGGGCAATGAGGCTGGAGCGACCCAATCCCCTAGGTTTTTTTCCACCTGGGCGATCGCGTCGTCGGGGGTAATCCGTCCGACAATGGTGATGACCACATTGTCGGGCCGAAAATGGCGGTGGTGGAAGGCCTGCAATGCTTCTCGGTCGAGGGCAGTGACGCTGGCTTCGGTGCCAATGCCAGGTAGGGCGTAGGGGTGATCCCCGTACATGGCCTGGCGCAGTTGGTTAAAGGCCACGGTGAAGGGCTGCTCTTGCATGGAGCGGATTTGTTGCAGGGTTAGCCGTTTCTCTAAGGCAATTTCAGCTTCAGGAAAACTGGGCTGGCGTAGCAGGGTGGCTGCCAGGGTAAAGATGTCGGCAAAGTCGCTGGACACCGTCTTGAGGCTAATGATGCTGTAGTCTGTAGCGGCATCGGTGCCTAGGCTGGCTCCGACCGACTCCACCGTCTCCGCAATGTCCATGGAGGACTGGGCTTCGGTACCCTTGGTCAGCAGCCCCATTAAGAAGCTGGCTATCCCAGCATCTTTGGCGGTTTCAAAGGCGCTACCCGCCCGGATAAACAGTCGAGCTGACACAATATCGGCGACTGGGTTTTCTAAAATCAGGACCGTCAGGCCATTGGGAAGGACGGTGCGATGCAAACGCGGAGCTTGGAGAAGGGAAGCAGTCACTGGCTAATCGGTTTCAGGATAAAAGGTCAGCAGATCGATAGATGGGCAGGCAAACAGTTCCACTATAGTCTGCCCAGGATGGTTAAATCCTAGGCAGGCCGCAAGATAGTGGAGACATAATGCAGAGGTGTCAGGTACTGAGCCGCTAACTGACGCAGTTGGGCCTCCTCGTAGCCCTGGATAATCGGCACATAGGTGAGGCAGTGATCGGGGGCGGCCACGGTGCCGTAGTAGCCGTAGAGTCCAGCAATTTGTCCAGGGGCTTCGGTAGAAAAAGCGTAGTCGTTACACAATAGGCGTTTGGCCCGGGCCAACTCAGACTCAGGGATGGGGGTTGCGGTGAGTTCGCTGACGCGATCGCAAATAATCGCCTCTACCCGATCGATATGGTCTGCCTCCAACCAGGCCTGGATGGTGAATAAGCTGCAATCTTGCTGTAACGAAAACCCGGCGGCAATGTCCTGAACTAGCTGTCGATCCTCCCGCAGTTCCCGCACCAGGCGAGAGCTGCGCCCCTCGGCCAGTAATGCCGCTAGCAGATCTAGGCCATAGGCAGCCTCCAGCTGCTTAATTCCCGGCCCCACCCAGGCCATACATAGCCGCGACTGCTCTAGGCGGGGCAAGCACAACACTTCCCGATGGACCCCCTGGGCTAAGGGTAACGGTGCGATCGTCGCCATCGGACAGGGGGGGGCGGTGGGAAAGGTGCGAAAGGCATGTTTGACCATCTCGACGGTTTGGTCTAAAGGAATACCGCCCGTAATCACTACCGTCATGTTGTGGGGCTGGTAGTGGGCCTGGTGGAAGCAGCGCATCTCTTCCGGCGATCGCTGCTGTAGAATCTCGGCCGTACCCAGCACTGGCCGCCCGTAGGGATGGTTTTGGTACACCAGCTCAGACATAGCTTGAAACCCCAACCAGTCAGGGTCATCCTGGGCCTGGCGGATTTCTTCTAAGACCACATGCCGCTCCCGCCCAAACTCATCGGCTGGGATGGCCGCATGCAGCAGCAGGTCGGCCAGGTAGGGCAGGGTCTGGGGTAGCGTATCAGCGGCAATGGTCATATAAAAGTGGGCATAGTCGTGGCTGGTAGCAGCGTTGGTCATGCCCCCCTGGGTTTCAATGGCATAGTCAAACACCCCTGGGGGGAGATGATCGGTACCCTTGAAAATCATGTGCTCTAAAAAATGAGCCATCCCAGCCCAGTCTGCCGGTTCGGCCCTAGCCCCAGCCCGGACCCACACATCGGCGACGACCACTGGGGTAGCGCTCATTTCTTGATGGATTAGAGTTAACCCATTGTCCAAACGAATGACACTGGCCGGAAAATTAACCGTAATAGTCAACGGCTCAAACCCAGTTAACGAACATCAATAACGGCTTTAACAGCAAACGGCTTTAACAGCAGCCCTAACCACCCCAAGGAGAACGCTGAGACGAGTTCACCCCACTCAACCGGGATACCCATCGAAACAACATGTTGTTTAAATAACTAATTCCTCCAATCCATAGTAGCGCTATTGGTGGTCGAGCGGCAGGGGAGCGTGGCTAAAAAGCTGACAACAGAATACCTAGGGTTCAGTCAAAAAAATAGTGTCGGGAGATGTGACTTAGGATTCACGGTTTACAGTATGCGGTTTAAGGCGAGCCGTATACTGTAAACCGCAGACCTTGCATCGCAGACCCTGTTGACCCGTCACTTCTGGCTTGACAGACCACTAGTAGATATCATGACAAACCAAAAACATTTCCCCCATCCATCAGGACAGGGGAAAGCTTAAAGTTCCACCGCAGCGCCGTCTTACCTCAGTCTTCGACCTGGAGAAACCAGGTGGGTACCGTGGCGTCCGATTTTAGGTTTCCGAGTACAAGCTCGGTTTACCGCCACCGACGCAGCTCAGTTCCCGTTAAGACAAAACATAGATCGTAAAACATTGTTGGTAGTCACCAACGCCGTAGTGGAACTGACCCTATGATAACCACCCCGCCCCACTAAACCGCAAG
>SLIY01000352.1 GCA_007135385.1 Leptolyngbyaceae cyanobacterium CSSed165cm_216 | reverse complement strand
GCCTCTGCCAGACCGATAACGGCCACTACGCCAGCGAGGGTAGCGGTGGTGGCTGAGGTGAGGGCGATCGCGACCAGCCACCAGGCGGCAGCAGCAACCACCCCTCGGGCGTCATTGATCCGATTCAGGGCGATGCGTTTGACGGCTTGCTGACGGGCTTGAACATCGTCTTCTACGGCTTCCAGGCGCGATCGCACCCAGGTCTTAAATCCTTGGGCCTGGATTTGTACCGTATCCGACACCTGCCCCTGGGCGGCCAGCACTTGATCCAACAGGTCCTGGCTCAGGTCGGCTAGGGTGTCGGATAAATGACCAGACTGATCAAGCAGGGCCAGAGGGTTGGTCAAGCCAGCTAGGGCGGCCGGGGGATTTTGCCAGAGCGCCTGCAGATCGGCCTTCAGCCGATTGCGGTCGAGGTCAATCTGACTAGCCTGATGCCAGGCCCCTTGGGCCTGTTCTAAAACCAGCGCTAGCAGGGCTTGGGTGCGATCGCGGCCCTGGCCCAGAATCGACTTGAGCTGGTCTAAAATGGCCCTAATCTGATCGACTGCCAGGTCTTTACGTTGCATCAGGGCCTGTTGCAAGGCGTCCCAGTCTAGGCGATTCACCTCCTCCATCAGGGCTGACTGGAACCCTTCCAGGGGGTTCTGGCTGAGGCTAGAATGGCGCAGCAGCCAGGTCAGGTTACGGCCTATGGCCTGGGGAGACAGTTGGTCAACTGGGCTGTGGACCAGATAGTCCATCAGATTAGACCCGAGATCTTGGGCCACATCCGCCTGGCGCACAACCCAGCGACGGGGTGGGTTGAGGGTAGTGACTAGGGTGGATTGCAGTTGCTGCAGGGTGTTATCCACCGTCTCGGGGGAGGTGTCGAGTTGCTGGAGGAGGGGCGAGCGCACCGTGGGCCAGTCAATCTGCATCAGGGCCTGACGCGCCCGTTGGGGTGACCCCAGTTCCGCGTCTAGGGTAGGCAGCAGGTCGTCATTGGGGGTACCCGCCGCGATCGCCTGACGGACAAGATCCGTCGCTGTGGTGATGTCTGCGGTGGTGAGGGTTTCCCCCTCGCCAGAACGCTGCTGCCAACATTGTTCCAAGTGACGCAGCCACTGGTCGGCCTGATCGGGGTCCAGTCCCCGCCGCCGGTGCAGAATGTCAGTCAGGGTATCCATCGGTAGATGGGTCTGTTTCAACTGGGCGGGGGTAAGATCGACGGTCAGGGCCGCCAGCTTTTGCTCCAGGGTGTCTGGGGTAATTTGGCCCAGGTTGGTGTAGCGCAAATAGTTTTCTAACCCCTGGTGCAGGGTAGCCACATCAGCCTTGGCAAGGGGCTCTCCATCGCCGTCCAGGGTAGCCAGCACCGACTGTCGCACTGTCTCTAGGGTCGTGGCGATGCTTTGAACCTGCTGGTGGGACAAGTCTTCCCGCTGTTCCAGGCTGTCAACTAAATGATCGCGAGTTAAGGCCGCCACCTGGCCCTTGACCAAGTCTGCATCGGCATCCGGGTCCACCAACACCTGGCGAAACTCCGGCTCTAAAATCTCTGGGGCAAACCGCCAGGGGGGCACTGTACTTAGATAGTCTTCCACATCGTCTTGCACGGTCGAGCTGGTCAATGCCGGGGGAGCATGCTGATCCCCAGCCAGCCATTCTGATAGCAGTGGGCTAATTTGACTCCAAACGGTCTGCACATCCAGATCACTTAAATCCAGCCGCTGCCGCAGGGTGCGTTTTAGCTGACGACTCACTGTTGCCAGTCCCTGGGCCATCAGGCCGGGATTCGCATCGGTGTCAGCATCGGTGTCGGTGTCCATCTGGGACGCAGGATCAGTTGCGGTGGGCGAGTCAGGCGCTGCGACCGATCCCTGCTCGGTCTCCTGCTTAACGTCAGTGAACCATTGTCGCAACTGCTCAGGGCTCAGATCTTCCAGATTAGCCGTGCTCAGCCGCAGTTCTAAGCGGCGTAGATTAGAGTTTGGCCGCCTAATCTGGTGTTGCCAAATCGTCGTTAGCTGGTCCACCAAGTCAGGTACCGCCGTTTCAGGAATCCCCTCCTGCTGAGCCACCCACTGAGCTACAGTGCCACGAATCTCCGACTCGGCCTCTGGATCTTGGGGCAGCAGCAGCGGGCCTGTTTCCTGAAGCAACTGCTGGAATAAGCTGGGCAGGGTGTCTACCGGCGGGGGCTGGGTGGTGGGCAATTGGGTGTCCACATAATCTTCAATCAAAGCCGGGATGTCGAGCTTATCCAAGGCCGCCGCCATTTCCTGACGCACCAAATCGCCAGTCTCAGAGGCATCCAAGGGTTGTTCTGGACGCCCTAGGGTAGCTTGCCACAGCGATCGCGCCCCCTCAAACACCTGGCGCAGACCGGCCACCGCCGAACTCACCACCAGCCCCACCACTGAATTTGCGGTGCGAGCACTCAGCCAGGTCATCACCAGGGCGTAGGCCGCCCAAATCATCAGGCCCAAAATGGCCCCGGCATAGACCTCATCCGGATCGCAAAATCGCACCGCCAGGTAGCAGGCGATAAACACCACACCGTTGATCGTGAGCAGCGACCCCAGCCCCACCACCAGGCCCACCCGTCCTAGGGACAGACCAGCCGCCGAGGACTCCTCTGCTGCCGATGCCGAGCCGCTGGCTTCAGGGGCGTAGTTGTCTACGGCCCTAACTTCCGCCCCAGAGGTCAAGGACCGCCCCCATAGGGTCAACCCCAAAGCAACCCCCAACCCGGCCAACAGCAGTTGGCAAGCAAACGCCAGCAGTAGCCCCACAATCAAGGCGGCAATGACAGCAGAAGATAGACCAGAGGCATCCATAAGAGAAAAGTGAGGCAACCGTTATATTTACGGTACCTCACCCCCCATCCAGGTAGCGTGCCACCCGCCAAATTACCAGCCCCCAGGATGACGCCAGCGAGTCCTAATCCTCTGGGGCTTACACTCTGGGGCCTATACTCTGGGGTATCAGTCGTCTAACCACTCCTGATACCTGCCCCCTAGAACCCAACACCCAGCACCGAACACCCTCTGTCAAGGTGGTGGTATTTCTGCCAGGTGGTACTTACTAGTTCACTGCCGCCGGAGCGTCCAGGTAGCCCATGGCCTCTAGCTTGCCCAGCACCTTAGCCGCACTTTCTTCAATAGTTTCCTGGTCAGTATGACAGTGCACCTCCGGATTCAGGGGCGCCTCATAGGGGTCATCGATACCGGTGAACTGCTTGATTTCCCCAGCCCTGGCTCGCTTGTAGAGCCCCTTCACATCTCGATCTTCACACACGCCCAAAGGAGCATCCACATAGACTTCGATGAAATCACCGATGCGATCGCGCACCTCATCCCGAATATCCCGGTAAGGGGAAATCGCTGATACCAGCACCAACACCCCATTGCGGCTTAACAGGTGAGAGACAAAGCCAATGCGGCGGATATTTTCGTCTCGGTCTTCCTTACTAAAGCCCAACCCTTTGGTCAGGTTAGTGCGCACAATATCCCCATCCAGCACCTCGATTTGGCAACTCCGCCGGCGCAGTTCAGCCTCTACGGCCCGAGCAATGGTTGATTTTCCAGCTCCGCTCAACCCTGTAAACCAAATGGTGGCACCGCGTTGTTTCATGGGGACCTCGTTACTCCGAACAGTTTGCGTCGACTTTATACTGTATGAAATGGCGAATACCCCGGTCAACTCTGCCGCCAGTCTTCATCAGTGCTTTGAGGTTAACCGCTTTGCCCCCCGGCGGCTCCCAAACAAATGAGCATAAACGTAAGTGAACTCACCCCCCAAAAAGAAGATTTGACTGGTCAGGTAAATCCATAACAGCAACACCATAAAACCACTCACGACCCCATAGGATCGAAAGCGGCTGCCCAAGCTGACTACACTATTACTAATGAGTTGCTGCAGAATCACCCACAATAAAGCCGTCAAAATGGCCCCGAGCCAGAGATCCCGCCACGCCACCTTGGTCCCCGGCAAAATTTTATAAAGGACCATCACCACCAGGGTCAAGATCACAAACGATACCCCCAGCCGCAGCCATGGCAATAGCTGCACCTGGTCAATCGTAACCACCGTGAAAAAGCGACTGAACTCCTCCAGCAATCGCAGAAAGGTATCTATGGCGATGTTAGACACCAGCGATACAAACACCAAGCCACTACAACTAATCACCAGTAGAAACGCTAAAAAGCGTCGCCACAAGAACGTCAGAGCCAGAGCCCCCAGGGGATTTAGATGCTGATGGCGGGGCTGCACATGCCAAATTTTGTCAAAGGATCGGCTCAATGCCCCGAAAAAGCCCGTCGAGGCAAACAGCAAAATGCTAAAGCCAACAATGCTGGCTTGGGTGCTGCCAGCATGGAACTGGATCAAGGTTGTTTCTACGATCGAGAAGGCATCAGGGGGGAGTGCCTCATGGGCAAAGTTCAAAATGGCATTAAAGGCCACCGTATTAGGCCCAATTAGCAGACCGACAATACTCAACGACACCAACATCAGGGGAAACAACGAAAACATCGCATAGTAAGCGAGGGCTGCCCCCATTTCTAAGCAGTCGTCCTGCTGCCATTTCAGAAAGGTGCGGCCCATTAACTTAGCCCAAGCAGATTGACCCACCCGGTATTTGATAAAATCGAGCATGACAGAACTACTAATCCAGTGGTGGGCGATCGCCCAAGCGCGACGCCAATGATTCAATTGCGCTAACCGTCTTTTCACCATTGTACCGACCCAATTCGACCGCTGAAAGTGCTCCATGCAGCTACCTAGATTGGCATAAAACCAAGCGAGTGAAGTATATTCAGCCAAATCCTCTGTGATTTGTCATGATTACATCAGGGTTTTACCTATCACCTGGTCAATGGCCCTGGTGCCACAGTTGAGCTCACTTCTCTGACAAATCTCTGACAAACCCTAGGGCTCATGCCCCTCAGCGGACATACTGCTACCATAAGACAACGTTGTTTGGGGTGACTAGGCAGGGGCATTCTGCTAAAACTAAAACGCCTCCTGGGTTGAGCATAACCTAGCACCCATGTACCGCAGCACCCAGTACCGCAGCACCCAGTATCGCAGCGCCCAGTACCGGCCACGGCTCAACCCAAGTAACTGTTTACCCTGACTGATTGCATGCGCGACACCACCCTCAACACCATTGCTGTGATCATTTTTGTCATGACCATGGCCAGCCTGCTGGGTCCATTGGTCAACCTATCACCGCTGGTGGTCGCCACTATCGCCGCTGGGGGGCTTGGTGTGATCACCCTAGACCAGTTGGCCCTGCAAGGGCGAATCGGCAATATTTTGATGGACACCTTGGCCTGGATGTCCCCAGACCATCGTCAGCGGGTCTTACACCACGAAGCTGGGCACTTCTTAACCGCTGTCCTGTTAGATATTCCGGTAGAGGCTTACACCCTGACCACCTGGGAAGCTTGGCAGCAAGGGCTCCCAGGGCAGGGGGGGGTGATTTTTGGACTGAACCACCTCGATCCCCAGGGGGAACCCAGCCAAATCACCCCTCAGTGGATCGATCGCTATTGTCAGGTGTGGATGGCTGGCACCGCTGCCGAGCAACTGGTCTATGGCAATGCCATCGGGGGTGACGATGATACCCGGGCGCTGATCATGCTGTGGAATACCCTCAATCGTCCTGCGGCAGAAGGCGTGATTAAGCGCCGCTGGGCTACCCTACAAGCCAAAACCTTGATTGAGAAGCATCGCGAAGCCTTCGATGCTCTGGTAGTAGCGATGGCAGACCGTTCTCCAGTCGCCACCTGCCGTCAAATCATCGAGCACCATCTCCCCCTGGTCGACGCCACGCTATCCTGAAGTTTGCAGCCATGCCTGATGATCTGATCCCATTTTTAGGCGGTGTTGCCCTGCTAATCCTCTACCTGGTGTGGTCGGCCGCCACTGAAATGGGGAGCCGTTGGCCCGGCTCTAATGCCAAAACCAAAGACTAAGATTGACGAACTACTCGCCATCGCTCCGCCAGATGGCGCAATTGCTGGGGCAGGGCTGAAAACAGGGCTTATAATTTAGTGCAGGTGTACTATACTAAAAGCCTGACAACATTTTCCCAAGGGTGAGATCCGATGCCCCGTAGCACTGAGGCAACTATGGCAGCACGAAAAGGCAATAAAGAGCAAAGCGAAAAGGAAAAAGCCCTGTCCATGGTGCTCAACCAAATTGAGCGCAACTTTGGCAGAGGCTCGATTATGCGCCTGGGGGATGCGGCTCGAATGAAGGTGGAAACTATCCCCACCGGCGCTTTGACCTTGGACCTGGCCTTGGGGGGCGGTTTACCCAAAGGCCGTGTGATTGAAATCTATGGTCCTGAAAGCTCCGGTAAAACCACCGTTGCCCTCCATGCCTTAGCGGAAGTACAGCGGCTGGGCGGCGTGGCTGCCTTTGTCGATGCTGAACATGCCCTCGATCCGATCTATGCCTCAGCTCTGGGGGTCAATATCGAAGAGCTGCTGGTGTCTCAGCCAGACACCGGGGAAATGGGACTCGAAGTGGTTGACCAATTGGTGCGATCTGCCGCTGTAGACTTAGTCGTCGTGGACTCGGTAGCCGCCCTGGTGCCCCGGGCCGAAATTGAAGGGGAAATGGGCGATGCCCATGTGGGGTTACAGGCTCGCTTGATGAGTCAGGCCCTGCGTAAGATTACGGGCAGCATCGGCAAGTCCCAGTGCACCGTTATCTTCTTGAACCAGTTACGGCAAAAGATTGGCATTTCCTATGGCAATCCAGAGGTGACCACGGGGGGAAATGCTCTCAAGTTTTATGCCTCTGTCCGTCTGGATATTCGGCGCATTCAGACGCTCAAAAAGGGTACCGAAGAATATGGCATTCGCGCCAAAGTTAAAGTGGCCAAGAATAAAGTCGCTCCCCCCTTTCGAATTGGAGAATTCGACATTTTGTTTGGTCAGGGGATTTCCACCATGGGCTGTCTGGTGGACTTGGCCGAGCAACATGGGGTGATTACCCGCAGGGGGGCTTGGTACAGCTACGAAGGGGACAATATCGGCCAAGGCCGCGAAAATACTATTCAGCGGTTGTTAGAGGATGCTGAATTTGCCCAAAAAGTAGAAGCCCAGGTGAAAGCCAAGTTGGCGATGGGTGGCTTAGGGGATCTGGCGGTGGAGATAGAGCCAGAAGACGAAACAGCCACCGCCATGGAAGAGGAATAAGTGGTTATGGCCGGAGGCCTTTATGTCCAGGTGTCTCCCTAAGCCGACACCATCCCTGGGCTATCTGTCCAACGCCTCCGACAGTGCCGTCTGGTAAACTTGGTAAGCCCGATCGCTAAAGCAGACAAATCGCACTTGGGCAATCGTCGGTGTATCGTTTGCAGCGGTTTGGTCTAAGGTGGCGGCTACCGTGGCGATCGCAATCTCAGCGGCCCGCTCCAGCGGGAACCCGTAAACCCCGGCGCTAATCGCTGGAAAGGCCAGGGTGCGAATGCCATGCTCCACAGCGAGAGTCAGACTATTGCGGTAACAGCGGCTTAGCAACTCATCCTCGTGGTGTTGGCCCCCTTGCCACACCGGCCCTACGGTATGAATCACCCATGGGGCGGGTAGGTCATAGCCCCGGGTAATTTTTGCCTGTCCGGTGGGACATCCCCCCAGTTGGCGGCATTCCGCCAAAAGTTCCGGCCCAGCGGCGCGATGAATGGCGCCATCCACCCCGCCACCCCCCAGGAGTGACTCATTGGCCGCATTCACAATGGCATCAACCATTTCATGGGTAATATCACCCTGTACGACCACCAGGCGGTTCAACGGATCGGCGGTGGGCATTGCAGCGACCTCCAAACTCTCAAGCAACAACATTCAGGGCGACCCACACCATCGGCAACAGTTGAAATATCATTGGCAAAAGCCACAGGTCTTGAGGATGCGATCGCTCGGATTGTACAGGTTTACAGCCCACTGTACCAACTGTCCCAAGCCACGGTGATATCTGGTGGTCAACCCAGGAAAATAGGCTTCTGACTCAGGACCAAACACAACGGTGGCAAGACTGATGATGCGGCAAAACCGAATTCTTCGTCGAGTACGCTGGCTGGCCCTAGGGCTGTTGGCGGTCTTTGTGTTGGGCCAACTGTCGCCCTATGGAGCCCTAGCTGTGCGGGGGGCAACGACCCCCTCAAGCAACAGGCCCCGCGCCGAGGCGGTCATCCCGACCACAGATCTGCTGGCCCAGTTGCACCAGCACCCGGGAGGCACCGTGTCCCTGCCTGCTTTTGACCCCACGGTTAACACCTTCCAGTTTTCCAACCAAGAGCTAATCGATGCCATCGACCTGGATCGCCATGCCCAGGACTGGGAAGCGGTGCTGACGGGCCAAATGCAGCGGTTGTTTGGCACCCAAGTCTGTATTGCCCAGGACGGGCGCAACTGTTTGCTAACGGCCGCCGCCCACGACTGGCTGAAAACCCAATTGGGCCGGCTGGATCAGGGCATATCTGAGGGTATGGCCGCCGCCGTGTTGGATCTCTGGCAGCCGCGATCGCAACCGCGACTCCCCTGGTGGCAACAACTGATTAATTTTTTGCTGGGGCGCACGGTGTTTGGCCTTGCCCGTACCCTATTTGACCTGCAAGCTTTCATTGCCAACCTGTTTCTGATGCAGGGGGTAACCGAGGTGTTTCAACCCACCCAGGTGATCCGCGATACCTTCACCCCCACTCAGATTTTGCTCTCCATCCTCAACGTCTTTCTCACCGGTTCCCTCGATCCCTTCACCATGGGCGTTTATCGCACCATCCAGGGGGCGTTGACCGAAGGCCATTCCCTCACTCCCTATCAGGTAGAGGAGCGGGAGAATGGTAAATACTGGGTTTATGTGTACGACAGTAACTATCCTCTTGGTCGGGCCACTAGCCCCACCGACCTGCACATCGAGTTTGACACCACCGCCGACACCTGGTCTTACCAGCCCACCGCCAATGGCCCCAGCTTTCAGGGGGATGCCCAGAGCAAAAACTTAGAGTTAACCCAACTCTCCTGGCGGCAGCTACCGGCAGATACTGATGCAGCCCCAACTGTGCAAGGTGCCTTTAGCTGCCCCTTTTGTGGCCTAGATCCTGAGCCCGAGACAGCCCCAGCCCCAACCATCGACATCACCTTAATCGGTGAAGGGCAGCTCTCGGTTATACCCTAT
>SLIY01000448.1 GCA_007135385.1 Leptolyngbyaceae cyanobacterium CSSed165cm_216 | reverse complement strand
TAATAATGTCCGCCTGGATGGTCACCCCCAGGTGGTTGGCTTGGCCGGTCAGGTCGGCAGCCAAGTGGTAGTCTTGGTCTTGTTTAAAGGCCCCGTTGCGCAGATAGCACCAGAGGATAGTGGCCATGCCTAGCTGATGGGCCTGGTCAAAGGCTTCGCGCACCTCCTGAATTTGCCGGGTCGATTCCTCAGAACCAAAGTAAATGGTAGCTCCCACGGCGACCGCCCCCAGATTCCAGGCCTGGTCAACACTCGCGAACATGACTTGGTCGAATTGGTTGGGATAGGTGAGCAGTTCATTGTGGTTGAGTTTGACAATGAAGGGGATTTTGTGGGCATAGCGGCGCGAGACACTACCCAATACCCCCAGGGTGGTGGCCACAGCATTACAGCCCCCGGCGATCGCCAGTTCTACAATGTTTTGAGGATCAAAATATAGCGGGTTGGGGGCAAAGGAAGCCCCGGCAGAGTGCTCAATCCCTTGGTCGACAGGCAAAATGGACAGATAGCCCGTATTCGCCAAGCGACCATGGCCATAGAGTTGCTGCAAACTGCGCAGGACTTGGGGGTTGCGATCGCTGGGGGCGAAAATCCGGTCCACCCAGTCGGGGCCTGGCAGGTGTAGCATCGACTGGGATACCTTCGCCTCGTAGCCCAACAGTGAATCAGCCTCTGGCCCTAGCCAGTCAGCGATGGATTTGGATGCAGATACAGTAGTCACCATAGGTCTGGGTTAAAACAACAATGAACAGCGTGACAGACAGCCATAACAGGCAGTTCCCCTACAGCAGGGCTACTGCCAAGCAAACGTTAGTTTCCAGAGTTTGCTGAGGCTCAGCCATCAGCAAGTACTCTCCCGTATTCAGGGCATTGCGGGGGGCGGTCCAGGGTTCCAGGCAGTAGTAGTCTTTCCCTTGTACGGTCCAAAACACTAGAAAGTTGTAGGCATCGCTCCAGGATAAGGTCAGCCGTCGCTTCAGATGGTGATCGGTGACGGTAGCCGCCCGGGCGGTCAGGCTTTGAAACGCAATATCAATTTCGTCTTGACTCAAATCAAAGGCTCCGCCAAAGGCTTCGGTGGTACCTGTGAGCTGATCACGATACTCGGTCGATGGAATGTCAAAGGTCAGTTGAGTTTTATCTTGAACCAAGAAGTAGGGGTGCAACCCCGTGGAAAAGGGCATCGGCTGGTCCGATAGGTTGGTGAACCGCTGACGCAGTTCTAAAATGTGGCCCCGCAGCCGAAAGCTAAAGGCTAGCCGGAAGTCAAAGGGGTAGAGGGCTTTGGTGTGGTCATTGCTACCCAGTTCCAAGGTCAAGCTGGCGCCATCGGTCACATCTTGGCCCGTCGGCTGCCAGGGCAAATCCCGCGCAAAGCCGTGCTGTTTAAGGGTATAGGTCTGGCCCTTGAGCTGGTATTGGTTATTCGGCAGGTTGCCACAAATGGGAAACAAAATTGGTATGCCTCCCCGCACCGATAGGTCTGGGTTGGCGAAGCGATCGCTGTCGAAGTAGAAAATATCCTGTCCTGCCACCTGCCACCGGGTCACCAACCCACCTCGGTCAGGCACAATCTCTAACCGGGAGGCGGCATCTGTATCGGACAGGACATAGGTGGAATATGGGTCGGCTTTAAGCGCGATCGCGAACACTGGACACCTCTACACATCTATGCCTAGACGTTACCACAGGTGCCCTAATGCCGCCGCCCCCCTGAGGTCAGGCTTAAGCTGTTCGTAAAGCACAGGGAAAGCTAGGGGTGCAGGCGGGTGTTAGGTGTTAGTTCTGGGGTGAACAGTTTACGGTGCAAGGAAAAACCGCAAACCCGATATCTCCCCACCTTCAAAACTCAAAACTCAAAACTCAAAACTCAAAATCACTTCCCACTCCATCACTCCCCCCTAAGGGGCACCGTCAATCCCCACCTCCTCAGAACCGGTGATGCCAACATCAAAGGGTAGAACCAGGGGCTTGGGCTGATCGGCAGCCAACTCCGCCGCTGGCTGATCCACCTGGTCGGACTTGTTGAGTTCCCCAGTGATTTGGCCTGCCCCTGTCTGCTCTGCTGGGTCAGCGGGCTCTACTGCCGTTGACCGCTCCGATTGGCTGGGGTCTAGGGAACCCAAAGGCCCCACCAGGGGCTCACCGTGGGGAGAAATGGTGGCCGGTTGGGGCGGTTCCAGGGGGGCTGGTGTTTGCGGCTCAGGGGGCACCTGATCGGCCCAGGAAGAGCCCTCTACATTTTTGGGGGCCAGATCAGGACGTTGCCGAGTCCGGTTGATGCGATCGCGATTAGTGTGGTTGGCTTCCTCCGCCCCATTGCTTGCCCCCGAACGGTTTTGGGGAATCGGCTGAAACTCCTTTTGTTCTGGGGATATTTTGGGTCCCCACTCCAGCAGGTCTTGCTGCACGTCCTCAGGGATGGTCAGTTCCATCTCCGCTTCATCCGGGTCATATTTGGGGGCCGGATCCGCCTCAATGGACTCAGCTTCAGGAGCCTTGGGCGCCGGGGCTTCAGGGGCCACTGTCTCAGGTACGTCAGGCACCAGTTGATCCAAAATTTGGCCAGGGGGGGCCGGTTCCACCTGTTTCGGCTGCGAATCTACCGGCTGTGAGTCTACCGGCACCAGTTCCGCGTCATCGGGCGAGACAAACGGACTGTCCGGGGCCACCGGATCGGCCTCAGGTAATTCCTGGGTCTTGAGATCCAGCACCAGGGGAGATGTCATCGGCTTTTCGAATCCGGCAGACGCCTGCTCGAGCCGCTCAAGGACAGCCTGACCATCCCGGCCGGACAATGTCTTGGGCCGAGAGTTGCGCACCCGCACCGGCACAAACTCCACCTTCATCTTGTCCTCTTGCAGGGACACTTTCAGCATGGCCGAGTCTTGGTCTTGCACCGGCTGATCGGCCCGAAAGACAAAATCCCCCAGGGAGTAGGCAATCGGTCGCCCTTTGTAAACTTCCCCCCCTTGAATCACGGTTGGGTGGTAGCCCACCACCACGTCAGCCCCTTGGTCAATCGCTAATCGAGCCAGATTGGTCTGGATAAAGTGGGGCTGTTCAGTAATATGATCTACCCAGCGAAAATTGACGACGATCCAGTCCACGTCATCCCGCAGGGCCTGAATATCTTTGACAATATCTGGCATATTCTGGGCATTAAAGCCAGCCCGTTCTTCCACGGCGGCAGCAGCTTTAAATCGCTCTACTTCTTTGGCGATCGCGGCGTTTTCTACCCCCGCCCGTTCCCGCAGGGCAGACCCATCAAAGGCCGCGTTATTTCCTCCCATGGCATAGCTCAGATAGGCAATACGCTTACCGTTTACGTCTAACACCTCAGGCCGCCGGGCCTCCATCGCATTGCGCCCCGCCCCAATTCGGTATAGCCCTTTACTATCTAACGTGTTGAGTGTATCTGAGAGGCCTTCTTCCCCGTACTGCATGAGGCCGCTGTGAGTCAAGTTGACAATGTCAACGCCACTGTTCGCGAGTAGACTGGCGGCATCGGTACGGGTGCGCTGACGTAGCTCCTCTTCCAAGCTAGTGGCCGCTGGGGTCAGGGGGCTGGATAGATTCACCAGCGAAACATCCACCTCAAAGTAAGCTTCTACATCGGCAAACAATCCCCCAGGCTCCTCCAACCCATCGTAGTCGATATCATCAAGGGAAATATCACCGCCAAATAACAGGGTTACCTGGCCTTCAGGCGATGGGGTTGACTTGTCATGGGTAATTACCCCCACAGGCTCTAGGGCCGCATCCACCACCGTAGGTCGAGGTGGCCGATCCGTCGGGCCATGGCTCACCGTGGTTACCGCTGGGTCAGCCTCCGCCCCATAATCTGCGGTAATAGCTTCGGGGGGTTGGGGGGGTTGGGCGTTAAATGCCGGTAGTCGGGGCGACACCCCAGAGGCAATGATCTCCAGTAGACAGCCCATGACAAAAGCCGCCACGGCTGACCCGGTGAGGACAAAGGCTCGCAGGGCCTTAACCCGCTGCTCGGTTAAATGGCGTATCTTCGGTCGTGGCTGGGCGATCTGAGGCGGGATCGGAGATAAAGACGGGGTGGGATAGGCCACCCGCACTTGGGTTTGGCGCTGCTTCAGGGCCGGGGTGACAATGCGAATGCGCTGTCGCCAGAGGGAATTACGGCGACCCACTGGTCGGGCCACCACAAAAATACCTTCAATTAATTCTGAGTTCAGCAGCCAGATCCGGTGGCATAAAAACTTCAGCAACCGTTCTTTGATCGGGGTGCGCTCAAACTCAACGATCAACTTTAGGCAGCCGGGACGATCGGCCTGCACCTGGACAAACACCCCTTGGGGGGCCAACGGTTCATTAATCCACAGGGCAATGGCTCTGAAATAGCCCGCTGCCGCCATCTCACGCACTGACGGCGAGCTGCTAGGCTCAATGCTTGCCTGGGCACGAGGGAGCCATTGAGAGGATGAAGGAGCGACCGCACTAATCATGAAACAAACCTACTGATGACAGAGCCAGTACGAGAGCTGACAACAACCCCAAGGCTGGAATCACGGATTGAACAGATACAACCGATCGAGTATGGCTTGGCATGGGTCGAGCAACCCTTCCTGGTACCTGATACCGACAACCTGACACCCCCAACAAGGGTAGTCATAGGTCTACCAGCTGATACGAGTCAGCTGTCTTAACACCCTGAGTCCCCCAATGGTAGTGCAAAATCTCAGGCTTGATCGCCGAATTTGGGCAATGTGTCAGTGGCCATGAATGTTTAGCAATGGTCTGTCTGATCTGCGGCATATCCTTGGACACAGACCATTGGGTGGATCCATACTAGGCGACCACGGGTAGAGCTAGGCTCTGGGCAGACTCTGAAGGCGCGATCGCAGTAGCAAAGCGGACCGGCGAGCGCTATATTTGTACCCTACGCTAGGGGCGACTGCCCCCTTAACCCAGTCCGGGCTACCGAAATACTGACTGTAGCGATTACCCCTATGACCAGCTTAAGTGGCAGAGACTTACTAAGTCTCAATGATTTAAGTCCCACCGAACTCACTGACCTGCTTGGTTTTGCCGCTGACCTTAAGGCAGGCAAGCAGCAGCCCCAATTTCCCAACAAAGTGCTAGGCCTACTATTTCGTAAAGCATCGACCCGTACCCGGGTTAGCTTTTCAGTCGCCATGTACCAGATGGGGGGGCAAGTACTTGATTTGCACGCTGGTGTGACCCAAGTCAGCCGGGGTGAGCCTACCAGCGACACCGCCAGGGTTTTAGATCGCTACCTAGATGTAGTCGCCATTCGGACATTTGACCAAGCCGAAGTGCAAGAGTTTGCCGACTATGCCACCATCCCGGTGATTAACGCCCTCACCGATCTAGAACATCCCTGCCAAATTTTGGCCGATTTACTCACCATTCAAGAAGAATTTGGCCCCTTAAAGGGCCTCACCCTAGCCTACCTAGGGGACGGCAACAATGTGGCGAATTCCCTGCTGTTGGGCTGTGCCATGGTCGGCATGAATGTGCACATTGCTTGCCCCGATGGCTATGCCCCCGATGCCTCGGTGGTGGCTCAGGCCCAGGCCCTTGGTGGGCAGGGGCAAGTACTGATTACCTCAGATCCCCAGGCGGCGGTGAAACAGGCCCAAGTGCTGTACACCGATGTCTGGGCCAGTATGGGGCAAGAGTCAGTCGCTGATCAGCGCTTACCCATCTTCCAGCCCTATCAAGTCAATGATGCGCTGCTGGCCAGTGCCCAGGCCGACGCGATTGTGCTGCACTGCCTACCGGCCCATCGCGGCGAAGAAATTACGGCATCGGTGTTAGAGGGGGCCGCCTCTCGAGTGTGGGATCAAGCTGAAAATCGCATGCATGCCCAAAAAGCTCTACTGGCCAGTGTGTTGAGCTAGCCGCTAGATCAGCCGCAGAAAGTGGAGGACCCCTTCACCACTAAGCAGTTCAATCACAATCGCTAGGGCAAAACCCAACATAGCCAGGCGGCCATTTAGGCTTTCGGCACTGGGGGTAAAGCCCCAATTCCGAAGTTCAGTCTGTTTTTCTGGGTACATGATTGGCCTCTCTTTATAACGGTTTGTTATTTGTAACGCTTTGTTAAGAACTATAACAAATTGGCCCGGTAGTCAGGGCGTGATCATCTATTCATAGCCATCTCCCCAGGTCGCTCTGGCCAGACAGGCAATGGTAGGGGCAATCAGGCCAAGGGGAGGGGTCCGGCCAAAGGCTCTCAAGCACCAAGCATTGTTCATGTAAATTCAGGCAATAAAGTCAGGCAAAAGGAGTTTTGGCAATGGCAGGGAAGCTTGGCGAGCCCCATGGTTGGAGACCCTGTTCTTACCCCCCGCCCCTACGACCAGGGGATCGCTTGGTGGTGGTGGCACCCAGTGGGGGCCTACGGGAGTTAGCGGCTTTTAATCAGGGGGTGGAGATATGGCGCAGTTGGGGCTTCACCGTTGATATCAGCCCAGGGCTGGAAAATCAGTGGGGTTATCTGGCCGGCCAGGACGATCATCGCCGTCGCCAGTTAGCGAACGCCTTCACCGACGGTACTTATCGGGGCATTCTTTGCGCCAGAGGAGGATATGGCGGTACCCGCCTGCTAGAGCGGTGGCAGTGGCCCCAGCACCTTATGCCCAAGTGGATCGTGGGCTTTTCCGATATCACCAGCCTGCTCTGGAGTCTGGCCCAGCAGCAGGTGGGGGGGGTGCATGGGCCCCTACTGACCACCCTGGCCGACGAGCCTGATTGGTCGCGGCAACGCTTGTATGAACTGGTGACTGGCCAGCCCCTGGCTCCTCTGCAAGGGGTAGGGTGGGGTAGCGGCAACGTGAGTGGCCCCCTGTTACCCGCCAACCTAACGGTGGCCACCCATCTGCTGGGTACATCCCACCAGCCTGTTCTGGATGGCGCGATTCTGGCTTTGGAAGACGTAACCGAAGCCCCCTATCGGCTGGACCGGATGCTGACCTACTGGCGGATGGCTGGCTACCTGAGCCGAATCGGTGGTATCGCCCTGGGCCGCTTTAGCCGTTGTACCCCGCCAGACGGGGTACCCAGTTTGACGGTGGCAGAGGTGCTGCGCGATCGCCTCGGGGATCTGGGCATCCCGGTGGTGGCGGATTTACCCTTTGGCCACGACGGCCCTAATGCCGCCCTGCCAGTGGGCGCGATCGCCCGTCTAGACAGTACCGCTGGCACGGTATCGTTCTCCTAAGTCTCCATCACCTCTTTACAATAAAATCCTAGGTCGTCCACCCTAGCCCGTCATCCCCTGACAGTGGCCCCAGTGCTATCCCAGCAGCACCCGAGGATGGATGGCCTCACCAGCTCCCAAGCTGTGGTTTATCCAGGTAAACGATTTGGTCCCCCTACGCGATAACAATCCGGTCAACAGCACCCCCAGAGTGATCTATGGCTTGATCATTCTCAATGTGGTGATTTTTTTGCTACAGGTGAACTTGCCTCCCAACCAGTTAGAAAGCTTTTTTAACACCTGGGGGATGGTGCCTCAGCAACTCACTGCCAGTTTTCAAAACCTGCAGGGGGCCCTGCCATGGGTCTGGATCACCCTGTTCACCTCCCAGTTTCTACATGGTGGCATTTTTCATCTGGGGGGGAATATGCTTTATCTGTGGGTCTTTGGTAACAACATTGAGGACCAACTCGGTCACGTCAAATTTCTAATTTTCTATCTGGGTTGTGGTGCCCTAGCCGCCCTAGCCCAGTGGGCCTTTGAACCCACTGCCACCATTCCGACGATCGGAGCTAGTGGGGCGATCGCTGGAGTGATGGGGGCCTACGTCCTGCGCTTCCCCAGGGCGACAATCCTCACCCTGATACCGTTGATCTTCTTCTTTACCACCATTCGCATTCCCGCCATTTACTTTCTGGGGTTCTGGTTTATTCAGCAAGCCCTCTATGGGCTGGCCAGCCTCAGCCGCAACATCAACTTAGGGGCTGGGGGGGTTGCCTACTGGGCCCATGCTGGCGGCTTTGTAGTGGGGGTCATTTTAGGCCCCCTGTTAGGGTTAATGAAATCAAAATCGCCCCCACGGCGGCGATAGCACCCTGACTGGCGATTGACCCGTTTCGGGGAATAACTCACCTGCTTTGGACTCAGGCCGACCGGTTCAGGCCCATATCGACTAGAGTTTACAGCCCACTAGTTCGCTAGAACAGCCTAAAAGTGGCAACTTCTTAAAGTTCTCTTGTAAGCTAGGGAATTATTTGTCGTTTTATGACTGAAACCTTAAACAACTGTTGAAACCCCTAAAAGGGCTGACGTGATGGATAGTCATGCCAGTTCCCTTGGGTGCCTAATGCCCCTGCTCAACTTACAGAAAGGTACTATTATGGCGGAAGCCAAGATCCTTGTTGTTGATGATGATCCTGCAATTCGCAACCTTATTCATCGGTTCCTGGCCAAGCAGGACTACGAAATGGAGTCAGCGGACGACGGTAAAAAAGCGCTGGCTGCGTTTGAGCAGTTCACCCCCGACCTGGTGATCTTAGATTTAAACTTGCCCGACACCAACGGTTATGACCTCTGCAAAGAAATGCAGTCACGCACTGGCGTCTTTGTGTTGATGCTCACCAGTCGCACCGATGAGGCTGACAAAATTCGTGGCTTCAACGAAGGGGCTGATGACTACCTGACCAAGCCCTTTAGCCTGGGGGAGTTGGAAGTCAGAGTGGGCGCTCTGCTTAAGCGCCAGCGACCGGTGACGGCGGCAGAGCAGCAATGCTTAACCTTCAACAGCTTAGCCATTGATCCGGTGCGCCGAGAGGTGATGCTCAATGACGAGATGGTGCCCTTGACCGCCCTCGAATTTGACTTGTTGCATTTCCTGGCGAGCCATCCGGGGCGAGTGTGGCGGCGGGCCGAACTGATTCAAAAGGTCTGGGACTACGATTACGTGGGAGATCAGCGGGTTGTAGATGTCCATGTGGGACAAATCCGCAAAAAAATTGAGAAGGACACCACCCAACCGGCCCTGATTCAAACGGTGCGGGGGGTGGGCTACAAATTTGAACCCCCCCTAGAGTTGCAGGGAGAAACGGTGGTGGGTTAGGGACAGGGCGTTACGCCCTGTTTGGTTGGCAACAGCGCTGAGCAGCGCCCCCGCAGCCTAGGGCTGCGGGCCACCATGGCCTAATCCGCGGTTGAGCCACTGTTTTGGTTACGGT
>SLIY01000052.1 GCA_007135385.1 Leptolyngbyaceae cyanobacterium CSSed165cm_216 | reverse complement strand
CCCCCCCACTCCCCCCCGCCTCCCCTCCTGGCTGCGTCGTCCCATTGGCAATGCCAGCGATATCTCTGAGGTGCAGCGCATCATTAAAGCGCGACAGATTCACACCATCTGTGAAGAAGGGCGCTGCCCGAATCGAGGGGAATGCTATGCCAATCGCACCGCCACCTTTCTATTGATGGGGGCTACCTGTACCCGCGCCTGTGCCTTTTGCCAGGTGGATAAAGGGCATGCGCCGATGAACCTGGACCCCCACGAACCCGAGCAGGTGGCCGAGGCGGTACGGCTGTTAGCGCTGCGCTATGTGGTGCTGACGTCCGTAGCGCGAGATGACCTGCCCGATCATGGGGCTGGCTGGTTTGTGACGGTGATGGATCGGGTGCGTCAGGCCAATCCAGGCACCGAAATTGAGGTGCTGACGCCGGACTTTTGGGGTGGCCCCAGCCGGGACCAGGGCCAGGCGGAGCGAGTAGCTCGGGTGGTGGCGGCCAAACCCGCCTGCTACAACCACAATCTAGAAACGGTACAGCGGCTACAAGACCCTGTGCGGCGGGGAGGGAAGTATGGGCGATCGCTGCGGGTACTGGCCCTGGTAAAAGACTTAGACCCCAATATTCCTACCAAGTCAGGGCTGATGGTGGGCCATGGGGAAACGGAAGCGGAGTTGATTCAGGCGATGGTGGATTTGCGCCAGGTGGGATGCGATCGCCTTACCCTGGGCCAATATATGCGTCCTTCCCTGGCCCACCGCCCCGTGGAGCGCTACTGGACCCCGGCGGAATTTGAGCGACTGGGGGCGATCGCCCGGGACCTAGGCTTTTCCCACGTGCGCTCTGGTCCCCTGGTACGCAGTTCCTACCATGCGGGGGAAGCCCCGTGAGCTCATCAGTGTGGCGTCTACTGCCGTTAATGGCGGCTCCAGGAGCCGTACATATGGCGATTGATCAGTGGCTGCTGAATCAACACCAGCACCATGGGCATCCCCCTTGCTTGCGGTTTTACACCTGGCAGCCTGCGGCCATTTCTCTAGGGTTTAGTCAGCGACGCCGGTTTCCCGAGGCTTGGTCCAACTTGACCTGGAACGGCCAGCCCATTCCCCTGGTGCAACGACCGACCGGGGGACGGGGGGTGTTGCACCAGGGGGACTTAACCTATGCCCTGATCACCTCCCCGGCAACTGGTCGACGGCAGCAGGTGTATCGAGATCTTTGTCAATTTCTGATTCAGGGCTGGCGTGCCCTAGGGGTTTCCTTGCAGTTTGGCCAACCGCAGCGGCAATATGGGCGATCGCACCATTGCTTTAGCCTGGCCACCCAGGCCGACCTGGTGGACACCCAGGGCCATAAACGGATCGGCAGTGCCCAACTGTGGCGAGATGGCTGTGTCTTACAACATGGCTCGATGGTGCTCACCCCTGATCCGATCCTGTACCAGCAAGTGTTTCAGACGCCACCCCCGCCCCCAGGTCCCATGGGCGAGGTGGATCAGGCGGCGATCGCCAGGGCGCTCTGCCAGGCGGCGGCCCAGTGTTTTGACTGTGAGTTGCAGCTGCAACCCCTCAGCGATGCTGAATGGCAGCAGATGCATCGACTACAGAATCCGGCTATTGGGCTAGATTGCCGCGCAGACTGCTTTGGGTAGCCCCATCGGCCCGCTGCAGGGTGGCGGCTACCCAAGCCCGATAGTCCTCCACTAGTTGGCGCTCGATGCGGTGTTTGATGGTCATCAAAATGCCATTTAGAAAGGCCTTACCGGCTCTGTCCAGCATGGGGACGGGCATATATTTAATCGGGGCTGGCAATTCAATGTGAATGGCTAAATCAGCCCGACCGGTGAGTTCGGTGTGGGTGTCCTGGGGCTGGGGCTTGAGGGTACCTTTGAGGGTCATGCCAAACGACTCATTCACAAAACTGAGGTAGTCGGGGCCGCGTACCTGGCACTGCACAGACTCTAGGGTCAACGTGCCATCGGCGGTAGACCACACCTTCAAATCAGCGGTGGGCTCGACATGGATGCCCAAAAACTGGAGCGATCGCAAGCTGAGCCGATACACCCCATCATCTAGGGGTTCAATCCGGCGAGGATCGGTAATGGCTTGCACCAGGCGCTGGGGCTGGCGCAGATAGTGCTCAATCGGGATAGCCTCGTTGGGCACTCGCAGACGTAGGGTTTGGTGGGCTTGAAATTCTTGCATAACTAGGAAATTACCGGAAAATGGGTGCCATCTCTCGGTAGATAAAGTTTTGTAACTGCTAGTTAATAATTTAATACGCTTTCTTGGGTTTGGGGGCGAATGGGGGAACCCTGGGACGCTATCTCACCTCCCTAGGTATAGCTACGGATGGGGTAATCCTACCGACACTTATTCGGCTCTCCCGACCGCGCCAGTTCCTGAGAAGGCGTTACAAAATGACATAGAAGAAACAAAACGAGTATCTATAGCTTGGCTAGAGGAGTCATCCATGTTTAATCCAACCCATGTGTTAATTTCGCGCAGCCGCGAAACACCAGTCCAGTTAGTCGCTGGCCCCAAGGGCTACTGGCTCTACACCGAGAAAGAGTGGCAGGAAGGTCGTGACCCGGCTTTTGAGCTACGTCCTAAGCTGGGGTTTTACTGTTTGGGTACCCCGGTGGTGGGCTTTCGCCTAGCGCCCGCGCCCACGATGGTCGACGCCCAGCAGCCCCAGACTGCAACTATCCAGCAATAACGTTTTGAATTAGGTCTGCCAGCCGCTCAGCGCTGTCTGTGATGGCTAAGGCTTCGGCCGCCGCTGTCATCTGGGCTAGTTTTGCGGGACGCTTGAGTAGATCCAGTACTTGAGTTTGGAGCCGCTGGGGGGTCAAGTCTGCCTGGTTAATGGCGATCGCCGCCCCCGCCTGGGTAAACACCGCCGCATTAAAGGCCTGGTGATCCTCGGCGGCAAATGGGTAGGGCACCAAGATCGACGGAGTTTTAGAAATGGCTAATTCGGTCAGGGTACCGGCGCCAGCCCGACCAATGGCCAGGGTAGCCCGGCCCATTAAGGCTGCCATGTTGCCGAAGAAAGGTCGATGAATATAGTGGGAATGGCTGAACTCGTCGGCATCAGGATCATTACGGCCCGTTTGGTGCACAATCCAAGCGCCTGCATCCAGCCAGGCTGGGGCGGCGGCACGGACCCGCTGATTCACCGCCACCGCCCCTTGGCTACCACCCACCACCACAATTAGGGGTACCCCCTCAGGGATCGCCGGGTCATCCAGAGGTAGCGGATCAGCCCCTAAGAACTCGGCTCGTACCGGGGTACCTACCACCACCGTGCGGGCTTTTGGCAGGTAGGCTTTGGCCGCCTCAAACCCCAGGGCCACAGCGCTGCATCGGGGACTTAACCAGCGGGTGACTTTGCCAGGGAGAGCGTTGGATTCGTGCAGCACCGACGGCAAGCCCAGGGACCAGGCCGCCATGATCGCCGGGGCAGCGATGTAGCCACCAGTGGTCAATACCCCCTGGAACTGTCCCTGCCGCAACAGTTGACGCACCTTGACCGTGGCCTGGGCAAACTGCCCCAGTATCGTCAGGGTGCTTAACCCCGGTTTCCCCTGAAACCCGCCCATGCGCACTGTATGTAGAGCATACTGGCTGGGCACTAGCGTGGTTTCTAGGCGATCCGGTACCCCTAGCCACTCGATGGTGTAGTGGTCTTGGCTGAGTGCTGCAGCCGTGGCGATCGCGGGAAACAGATGCCCCCCAGTACCGCTGGCCGCCACTAGCAATCGGGTCGATGAGTCTGGCAAAGCACCCTCAACAATGGTGGAATTCCCTGATTCAGGGGGTGACTGGCTTAGCCTGGTGAGGCCGCTATCAACCGCAACCCGTGGCAGGATTTAAGTCACCGTTTACTATACCAAGCCTTGCCCAGAATCTGGCGATCTTGAGCTAAGGTTAAGGGTGTATTGGGTAAGGAGAGGCGGCATATGGGGCGTTTTTGGCAATGGGCATTGATGGGGGTAGCCCTGGGGGTAGGGGGAGATGCGATCGCTCCGGCTGTAGGACAAACCGCGTCCCCATCCACTGCACCGACGGTAGTGGTCAGCACCCTAGCTGAGATTGAGGCCGCCGCCAATGCCCAAGACTTAGAGGCCGTCATGGCCCTCTACAGCGAAGGCTTTGACAGCGACACTGGCTTTGACCACAGCCAGCTGCGTCAAACCCTGGAAACCCTATGGAATGAATACAGCGACCTCACCTATGATATTGAGCTCCTATCCTGGGAGGCCGTTGGCCCAGATCGTTACACGGTGGAAACCCTGACCCGGATTGAGGGTCGCCAGCTACGCCCCGAACGAGAACTAAACCTGGTGGCTGAAGTCACCTCCCGGCAACAGCTAGAGGGGGGGCAAGTTGCTTATCAAGAGGTGCTGGCTGAGACCAGTCGACTGACCTCGGGGGTGAATCCTCCTACGGTGTTGGTGCAGCTACCGGAAACCCTCACCGTTGGTCAAACCTACTCCTTCGATACGATTGTGATGGAGCCTCTGGAGGGGCGATCGCTGATGGGCGTCGCCGTGGATGAAGGGGTGACTAGCGAAGACTTCTTTGCTCCCCGTCCAGTGGTGTTCGACGTCCTGAATGCTGGCGGACTTTACAAAATTGGCACCGCCTCCGACCAGGCTGATCATCGCTGGATATCAGCGGTGATTATTCGTGAAGATGGCCTGTTGGTGGACACTCGCCGGATTCGGGTGATGGATGAGTAGGTCAGTCTAGTCGTACGCCGCCAGGGCCGCTCCCACAATATCCTGCACCTGGGGGTGGTTCATCATAAAGGTGTGCCAAGCCGCCACTTGAATGACGGGGTCGTGCGGTGTAATGGGGATTTCGCAGAGGGCGACAATGCCGTCGTTAATATCGTCTCCAAAGGGGCTAAAGGGGCCAGTGAACCCCTGAGTACCAGCTACCAGGGTGTAAGGGGTGGGCAATGGGGGCAGAGCTCGATAGAACTGGGTGCAGGTTAAATTAAGGCCGCACTGCCCCGTCAACCACTGAAACGGCATCAGCCGCCAAGCCAGGGGAGCCAAACGCGGGGGCTGGTTAGGGGTGCCCAACATGACCACATGTACCGGGGGGGGCACCGCCCCACTCCCCAAGGCGAATCGGGTGAGGATGCCCCCTAAGGAATGGGCGACAACCGCATAGGGACCATGTGCCCCTAACGCCTGGAACCGCTGCCCTAGGCGCTGGGCAATGGCGTCAAAGCTTTCCGCACAGGCAAAGTAGCCGAAAAGCTCCGTGGTGTGGCCCGACTGTTGCAGGTAACGCGCTAACCCGATCAAAGATAACGAGGTGCGGGCTAATCCATGAATCAACACAACTTGCATGAGCTTAAAACGCTGGGGCAGAACTCGAGGTCATTGGGTGTATTTCTGCCACAGCTAGAAATATTGTGCTACCTTACGTTTAATGCTGCTACACCAGGCTATGGATAAGGCTTCGAAGTATTCTGCAGTAATGCTCGAATCACTCCCTTGGCTTAGGTCCACTCCAGCAGAAACCCTTGAAAATATGCTGTTTAAAATTATAGGAGGTGGTGCCCATGCAAGAGAGTAGTAAACGTGTGGGTCTTCAGGTTGACGTAAGCCGGCTGTGTGCCGGGGCTGTACTCTAAAAGATCAGTGTTACCTGCTGTTGCAGATATACCTGCTGTTGCAGATAACTGAGCTTTCGAAGCTGGCTGATGAGGGTTCCTCCCGGCAGTCAGGTTCAACCTAAGATCCAACTAGACCGCCCCTGTCCCGGAAGGTATCTTCCCCTGACAGGGGCGGATAGCTTTTAAAAAAGCAAAAGGCAGAAGGCAGTTTCTCGCTAACTCCGCAGGAGTTAGCACAATGTGAAAGAAACAAACCCAGGGCTGCGCATTGTCCACGAGCACCAGCCTTAATTTAGGGTGATTCCCCCTAAGGTCGTAGGCGCTGAGTTTATTCTCCCTTAGGATCAAAGGGACGTAACTGAGATATCTAACTATGGCTAAACTACTCAGCGATGCAGACATCCAAACCAAGCTTAACCAGCTGCCTGATTGGTCCTTAGACGGTAAAGCCATTACCTGCACCCGTACCTTTAAGGACTTTGTCACCGCCATTGACTTTGTGAATCAACTGGTGGAGCCAGCTGAGGCATCTGGTCATCACCCGGATTTGCAAATTTCCTATAACAAAGTGGTGATTCACCTGTCGACCCATGATGCCGGGGGGCTGACGGAAAAAGACTTCACCATGGCCGAAACCCTGTCTAAGCTGGGTTAGTCACAAGACCATAGCTCGACTTCATCTAACCGAAAGCCTAGGGCGACCCATCGCTCTAGGTTAGAGGCTGTTTGAAAAGCCAAAGAGCGTCTCAGGTTATACCTTTGACGTAGGCCAATGTTCTCAAACGTCAGCGGGTTTACCGCCTCTTGGCGGCAAACTATACCTGGGATGACCTGTTTCAAACAACCTCTAATCTAGGTTTCTTTTTGCAGCACCTCGGCAAACTCTAGATCCTCAGAGGCCAATACCAGCAGAGTGGCCGGCAGGGCGGCGGTGCGTCGCTGGACATCGACATAATACTGACTGAAGTTTTGATCGGGGGTGGCTAGACCTAGAAACACCAGATCGGCGGTTTGGGATGAGGTGGTCAGGATGTCGTCGAAACTGCGATCGCGAGCTACAATCACCCTCGGAACTGCCCCGATCCGTAGAGTTTTGACCAGACGTTCCAGATTTTGTTGGGCAGCAGCTTTAGCGGTTTCGTTCGGGACCACCAGGTTGAGATAGATATCGGCATCGCGCCACCGACCACTGGTGCGCAGTAAGTAGGCCAAGATCAGCATCAGGCCACCATTAGCCTGCAATCCTCCCCACCACACATCGATACGGCGGTTAAGCGCTAGCCCCTTGGTTAGGGCCGGATAGTTTTCGGGTTGGCTGCGGAAAATCAGCACATTCCGCTTCGAGCGATGGCAAGTTGCTACCATCTGGCAAAAGCGATCGCGAGTATGTTCGGCCTCGGTGTCCCCCACTAAGACCGTATTGGGTACCAGAGGACCAATACCATAGGCATCCACCAGCTTTTCCATACCGCTAAAGGGGTCTGAAGCGGTAACCAATCGCACAAAAGCCTCAATCCCCTGTTTTTCTAGATAGTCCTTTAGGGTAGACTCCATGGCATCTTTTTGGCTGGCACTGCGGGTGCCCGGGGGCAGAACGTTCGAAAGGGTAATTAACCCGCGACTATGGGTCAAGTCCACAGCCAGTTCAGTCAAGTGGGGTCGTTTGGTTGGCGCTCCAGAAAACACCAGCAGATGGGGTCGCCAGTTTTTGGTATCTGGGGTGGTTTGCAACTGAAACAGTGCGGTGCGGATCAGGCTCATCCACAGCCCATTGCGCACATCCCCCCACGCCCCCTGCATTTCGCGCCGCTCTAGCCAAACATAGATCCCCAGCACAATCACAGCGGCCATCACCGTGGCCACCGGATTAATTAAAAACATCACGATCAGACAGCCCACGGCCCCCAGCAGTGATAGGCCCCAGTGCACCTTAAAGGTGGGCCGAAAAGAGGGACTTTGTAAAAAGGTTTCCAGCCCCGCTGATACATTTAGCACCAGATAGGTGGTCAAGAAAAACATGGTCAGCACCGGGGCAATCAGGTTCAGATCCCCCAGAGACACCGCCGCCAAGGCCAGACCCAGGGTAAACAGTGTTCCCAAGCGGGGTTCGTCCATGGGGCCATGGCCCCGGCCCAGCCACTTCAGGCTGCGGGGCAAAATGCCGTCCCGGGCCAGAGCCTGCAAGACCCGAGGGGCACCCAAAATGCTGCCAATGGCGCTAGATAGGGTGGCCCCCCAGACCCCCAGCAAAATGGCGTCTCCCCAAACAGCGATGCGGCGCATCACCAGGGGCTCGGCCACCAGGGTCTCGGGGGTAGCCCACTGGTTCAGCAGTAATGGGATAATCATGTAAATGATGTAGCCCACCCCAATGGCGGCCAGGGTGCCCTGGGGAATCGATCGCTGGGGATCTTTCAAGTCCCCGGACATGTTGACCCCAGCCATAATGCCGGTCACCGCCGGGAAAAAGACAGCCAGCACGGCCCAGAAGCCGACGGACCCAGGGGGCTCTGCGGTCAGGGTGGGGTCAGGATCTACCCCATGACCCAGGGCCAGCGATCCCAGGGACAACACGATCGCCGCCATAATAAAGTATTGGGCTTTGATGGCAATATTGGCCGATTTCAGGGCCAGGGCCGCCACCAGGAGGGTGGTGATCGCCGCCACCAGGGTTTGGGGCAACACTGGAAACACCTGCACTACGCTCTCGGCAAAGCCAATGGTATACAGGGCCACCGACAGGGCCTGGGCCAGGTAGAGGGGAATGCCCACCGCCCCCCCTGTCTCAATGCCCATGGAGCGGCTAATCATGTAATAGGCCCCGCCAGCTCGCACCACCTGGTCGGTGGCAATGGCTGAAATCGATAGCCCCGTCAGCAGGGTAATGCCCGTGGAAATGGTGACAATCAGCAGCGCCTGCCACAGCCCCACATGGCCCACCACCCAACCAAACCGCAGGTACATGATCACCCCCAGGATGGTCAAAATGGACGGAGTAAAGACGCCCCCAAAGGTTCCCAACCCTTGGGATTCTTCTCCCTTCGACACAATCACATCATCCTTGGAGGGTTTAGCCATAATTCTCGGTAAGCGTTTGGGGCTGGGTAACAAAGACCCAACGACAGAGTAACCCTTTTGCCGATATATAGCAGTCTATGGAAGAGAGCAACCTGAATTTGAGAATGGCCTGATTATTAAAGATGTGTCAGGCAGTCAGGGGGTGGCCAGGAAGAACGGGTAAAGTCAGCCTGTATTGATGCTCCCGAGACCGATCAGCCCCTGGGGCGGGAGAGTGGGGTACGACTACAGCAAATGATTGATCAGGCTGGGGGCCAGGTGCAGCTGCTGGTTACCGATCGTGATCGCTTTGGGCGGCTGATTGCTGAAATCTATGCGGGGGACCAGTTCACCCAAGAAGTGCTGGTGAGGGAGGAGTTGGCCTGGAGCTATCGCCAGTACCACTACAACTGCCCCAGCGCTGACCTAATCAACCAGGTGGAGGCTGAGGCTAAGGCATCTGGGGTCGGGGTGTTTGCCGGTGGCCATATGGAACCCTGGGAGTGGCGGCGGCGGTGATGGAGAACTGTTGCAATCCTACGTCGCCGGGGAGCGATCAGAATTTTATGTATGTCTCGGCTCTGAGAAGAAGGAATTAGGGGTGCAGACCTATCAGGTGCAGTTTTATGTGCTCTACATGTGCAGGTGAAGATTTG
>SLIY01000016.1 GCA_007135385.1 Leptolyngbyaceae cyanobacterium CSSed165cm_216 | reverse complement strand
GGTTTCTTCAGGACTGCTCATATGATTCCCGTCCCATTCAAACTCAAGTCCCTCAATGCGGTAGGTGACATTCACCTGCTCAGATCATAGCTAAAATCGTTAGGTCTCAGCTTATCCCTATTGAGTCGGTCTCGTTACTCTATGGCGGATCAGGCCGGTCTTGGCCAGGATGGGGGCGGTAAGGAGTATCGTCTATGTCCACCTGGAGGGTGAGCCGCAGGGGTAAAAATAGTTGCCACCGAATAGCGGCCGCTCGAATGGTAAAAATGACGGCCATGGCCACCGGGCGACTGCCTGGGTACGGCGACAACAGGACATAGAGCATAGCCCCCAGCAAAATTGGGGTGGCATAAAGCTCTCGGGATAACAACATGGTCGGCCGATGGGTGACCACGTCTCGGGCAATCCCTCCGGCAATGCTGGTAATGAGGCCCATGACAATGGCCACCGCCGCTGGATACCCCAGGGCTAAAGTTTTATCAATGGCCTGTACGGAAAAGAGGGCGATGCCAATGGCATCCAAATAGGCCAACAGGCGCAGGGGCAGCTTCAGAATTAAGCGAATACCCACGAAGGTCATAAATGAGGCGCCAACCGCTACCCAAAAACCGGTCAAATCTTCAAGCCAAAAGACCGGCACATTTAAAATCAGATCGCGCAGGGTGCCGCCGCCAATGGCGGTCAGCAGACCCACCACCACAATGCTGAAAATGTCTAACCGCTGCCGCACTGCCGATAGCACTCCTGAAACCGCAAATACGGCAATGCCTACTTGGGCGAGGAAATATTCCATAGGCCGCCTTCATGGATGGTTAGAGGTGATGGTCGAGATCCATCGTAGCCTGCTCATCCAGTCCCATAACCGATGATTTTGATAGTGGATATATTAAAGCGTCACTGTAGGCAGTGCATTCCTACCCCTTAGCGGGTGGTGATGTGGCCTAGGTCCGCCTGAATATTCCAGGGGCCACTAGTCTGATGGCAGACACCCTCTCCAGCGACCCCTGGCATCGGTAGGGTCTAGGATTGCTGTAATGGTCTAGAGCTACCGTACGGTACCACGGAGGGCTTCGGCATTCAGAGGTTTAATCAAATAGAGCCGTAACAGATCGCCGGCAATACCCAGCACAAGGGGAACTTTGCGAATTTGTTTCAACCAGTTGGGGGTTGAGCTATCCATCACCTGCTTGATTTTGAGGTTGCGGGCGGCGGCTCGCTCTAGGCGGGGAAAGAATTGGGGATGATCAACATTCAGGTAGACGGGGAACGCACGGGCGGCGGTATTGTTAGTTTGGCGTACCACTTCGGTGTCAAATTCGGTAGCATTAAGCCCCAGCATTTCGTAAAACTTGGCCCGTTCGTGGACGGTCAGGCTGTGGGTCGCAAAGACGGAAAGCAGGAAGAAACGGCTCCAGAGGCGACCTTTCCAGGTGTCCCACATGTGGGGCTGCGATCGCACCAGCGCTTTAAAGATATCTCCGTGGCGATTTTCATCTTGGCACCAGCTCTCGAAGTAGTTAAACAGGGGATAAAATCGATGCTCGGGGTGCTGTTTTAGATGGCGATAAATTAAGATATAGCGCCAGTAGCCAATTTTCTCGGACAGGTAGACCGCGTAGACGATCCATTCCACCGGGAAGAAAGTATAAGTGCGATTTTGGGTCAACTTGGCCAGGTCGAGAGAGATATTAAAGTCCTGCATGCACTTGTTGAGGAACCCGGCATGGCGGGCCTCGTCTCGGGCCATCAGGTGAAACATCTCGGATAGTAAGGGACTACGCCCCTTGAGTTTGCGCGACAGTTCCTTAAACAGCAAGAAGCCCGAAAATTCAGAGACGCAGGAGCGCTCAAGGTAGTCAATAAACGCTTGCCGTTCTTCCCCTTGAATGTGATCCCACGCCTGCTTAAAGGAATCATCGCGGATGAAGTGGTGGCGGTTATAGTCGGCCCGCATTTCTTCCAGCATGGCCTGCAATCCCTCTGCTTCCAGGGATAGATCTAAACTGGCCGCTTTATCAAAGTCGGTAATGTAAAACCGAGGTGACAGTAGGTTTTCTTCAATGGCAGTCTTAATCGCACTGTCACCAGGTTGAGGAGCAGGTTTAGGAAGCGCAGTCACCATAGGAATGTTTTTGTGGATAAACAACAGTGGCAGCGATTCTGCGGGGAAAGAGGATCGGACAATCGCTGTCATAGCCTGATACCCCAAAATCGCTTAATCACTTTATGGTTATCAACCATAGCATGAGACGCTTGGGGTTTAGATCTGGCTTCAGAAAATGAGATGCTTAGCCGTTATTCATCCCTGGAGGAGCGATCGCCCCTTAGCGCCCATCCCACTCGGCGGCGGCGTCAGCGATCGCCTGTTCCACGGTTTTCTGCCCTAACATGGCGGCCTGCAGGTTGTCATAAACGATCCCTTGCAACAGGTTAATGTCATCCATGGCTGGAATCAGCACCTCTGCCTGGTTCATCTGACTGGCGCTGATTGCTCGGGCCAGTGCTATCCCCTCAGCGGCAGTCTCGTCAGCCTCAAAGTAGTCGTCTGCCAGGGCGGCCGCCGTAGAGGGCAGCACATTGGCGGCTTGGGCAAAGGCCAGTTGGTTCACATCATTGGTCACAAACAGGGCGAAGTCTACAGCGGCCTCTGGAATATCTGTGGCCGCAGGAATCACTAAGTTCATCACGGCTACATTTTTCTTGTCAGTTTCGCCGGTAATTTGAGGGGCACTGCGGGTGACCTGGGCAATATCCGGGGCATTGGTCTCAATGGTCGGGAAAAATTCCGCCCCAATCGACAACAGGGCCACTTCGCCCCCCTGGAACAGTTCGATGGCACGGCGATGCCCTTGGGTGAGCACTTCCCGGGGTAGAAGTTCTTGCTGGTAAAGATCGGTCCAGTACTGAAAAACGGCCTGTCCTGCTGGCGTATTAAAGGCCGCTTGCCCTTGTTCATCCACCAGATCGACCCCCATCTGCACAAAGGATTGCAGCACATCAGCCGCATCATCGGGCACAAAGGTGGTGAAGTAGGCGTACTTACCCGTGGCCTCTTTCACCTGGCGGGCGACCTGCGCCAGTTCCTCAAAGGTGGTCGGGGGCTCAACCCCAGCGGCCTCTAACAAGTCCTGGTTATAGAAGGTAATGTTAGTGGTCAGGTACCAGGGTAGGCCAAAGCTCTGACCCTTGAGGGTATTGGCCTGCCAAATGTTGGGCAAATACACCTGTTGGTCAAGGTCACTGATGTAGTCATCCAAGGGTAGCCAAGCGTTACGACCAGCCAACTGGGCGGCAAAGTCAGGGTTAAGGTTGACCACATCTGGCGCTGTACCTGCCGCCACAGCGGTTAAAATCTTGCTCTGCATGTCGCCCCAGGGCACATCTACCCAACGCACTGATCGGTCGGGGTGCTCAGCTTCATACTCAGCAATCAGGTCGTTGAAATAGTCGGTAAAGTCGGGCTGTAGCTGCATAGTCCAGAACTCGATTTCCTGGCGACCGTCCTGGGTAGTCGGACCCGGTTGCCCATCACCACAGGCTACGAGCCAGCTCAACAGCAGTCCGACTAGGGTCAGCAATCCAAACCGTTTCCAGGAACCTTGTCTCATTAGCGCTTGTCTCAACCGTTGGGTATAACCTTGGCCCTATGCCCCAAGCAGATGCCACCTAGACATATCCGTAGCAGACATGCTGAACTCAGCCCCATAGGCAGATCTAGTCAACATTCTGGATAACGTCTTAGCTGAAACCCTCTAAGAGTATCCCAACTAAAAAACATCCATTTCCAGGACACTCGAACTCGGTCCGTTGGGTCGGTCGCAGTGAGATTCCAGATAAGTATTTAGCTGGAACCCTCTACGCTGGTCCATCAACCAAAGGGCAGGCACATAGGTAGTGAATGAAAGGCATTTTAGCGGTTTCAGGGGGACCTGGTGCAAACTACCTGGTGGCGGCACAGCTTAGGTCTTTGTAGTAGCGGTATTTAGCGTACTTCCCTGCATTTGTCCGGTGATGTTGGCCAGCTGCTTGCGGGGCAGCAACCGAGTGGCAAAGGCTAGGACTTTGTTAGGGGTACCGTGTACGACCGTCCGTTGACCCTTTTCCATGGCGCTGTAGCCAAAAGCGGCCACAGCTGCAGCCGTAGGCAGTTTGCTGTCGTTGAACCAGGCAATATCTCTCACATTCGCTCGGTCTTGAAACTCGGAATGGGTAGGACCTGGGCAGAGGGTGGTGGCGGTCACCCCAGTGCCTTTTAGTTCTGTGGCCAATGCTTCGGTGAATGAAAGAACGTAGGCTTTGGAGGCATAGTATATGGCCATATAGGTGCCGGGCAAAAACGCGGCGGTGGAGGCCACGTTCATGATCCGCCCCTGCCCCTGGGCGATCATCCCTGGCAGGTATAGCCGACTGAGGTGAGTCAAGGCCACGATGTTGAGCTGGAGCATCGCGTCTAGCTTGGCCCAATCGGCTTTGGCAAATTCTGATAGATCGCCAAACCCGGCATTATTGATCAAACCATAGAGGGGTTGCCCCTGGGTCTGAGTCCAGGCAAACAACTGTTGGCGAGTAGCGGCGCAGGTGAGATCGGCGTGGTAGGTCAGGACTTGCACCGGGTGGGCGTCTTCTAGTTGCGCTTTTAGCGCTTTCATCGGCTCTTCCCGCCGGGCCACTAAAATCAGGTCATGGCCATGGGCCGCACAGACCTGAGCGAGTTCGTAGCCGATGCCACTAGATGCCCCAGTAATTAAAATTGGTTTTGCCATGCCCGATTGACCGTTTTGTGCTTGAACATAAGCCTGGACTGGGTTGGCCGGACTCGGCCGCCCCTCACTTAAGGTAACGAAATCCACTCTCTGTTGGACACTATACTCCTGACCAGAGAGCTGAGGTCATTGGGACGTACCATTGCGGATCTCTGGGACCCACCCCGCCCGCCGGGCACCCCTCCCGAGGAGGGGACGGTGTTATCCCGAATTCAGGTTAAGAAAAGTGGCGATCGCTGATTGCTATGTAGAGTCTCCCTATTACAGGGATGGGGCGAGTGATCTCGAACGGTGGGCTGTCAGCTTACCCGCTCATCGGGGGGACTGGTCTAGCCCTCTCAGGGGCGACGACGGATCCTCGGGGGGCAGAGTAGGAGCTGATTCGGCGTCACTCCAGACGGTGAATGATGGGGCAATGGTCAAAGACTGGCCCTTGGGGACGATCGCATCGGGCAGGTACAGCACCACAGCGGGGCGCGGCAAACTAGGGGCGGCCCGCTGAATCTGTCGCCAGCGCAACGAGATAGCACCACCCGCCAGGGCCAAACCAAGCAGGGCGAGGGAGACTTTTCCCTCGGCCGCACCCATCAGGCCATCAACGGCACCCATGGTCAGGGCCGTTGTCAGTAGGGGTTGTTTTTTGAACAGAGACTGAATGGGACAACACCCAGAACGCAGCAATATCCTTTCTATGCCATTCTATGCAAGCTCAGGATTGAGCTATTACCCCGAGAGCATAGACCAGATCAACAACTGGCCTCAGGTCAATCACCCGATCAATCACCTGCTTTGGCCCGTGATGGGTCTAGCCTAGCGCAACCCCAACCAGGACAAAACCCCTTGACCGGTCAGCAGCTCGATCAACACGATGGTGATGAAGCCAATCATAGCGGCTCGACCATTGAGCCGTTCTGCATAGTGGTTGAACCCGACTTTGGGTCGTTGCAGATTCGGGGTAACAGAGGGTTCGAGGTTGGCCATGATTGCGTTTCAGGTCTTAGGCTAGAAATACCGTCAATTCTAGCCTAACCTATGCCCTGCCAACTGTGCGATCGCGCCGTCGCGGATCTAACCGAACACCACTTAATCCCCAAGCAATATACCAAACGTCGCAACCAGGAGCCTGGACCGACGGTGCTCCTGTGTCAGCCTTGCCACAAGCAGATTCACACCCTGTTCGACAATCAGCGTCTGGCCCGAGAGTTAAATACCCTAGAACAACTGCAGGCCGAACCCCAACTGCAAAAGTTTTTAAGTTGGATCCGCAAACAACGCCTTGATAAACGGGTCAGAAGCTACCGATAGGCAGGGAAACCTGAGCTATCTGGGTTAGAGCAACACCCTATCAACCCGAGAAGGATACAATGTCCCCTTCAACCACGCCGTAGGCTACATCCCCAGGCCCCAGACGAATGTCATAGCCGCCGGTAAACTCGCCAAAGGCAGGCAGGGTAAGGCGATTTTGGCGAGCTTGCCAGTGAAAACAGGGCAGACGCAGGCGATCGCAGCCCAAACTTAATCGTAAACAAGGATGGATATGGCCACAGATGTTGAGCTGATCGGGGTTAGGGACGGGCTCGTGGCTCAACAGCACCGCATCCATCGCCACGGCTTCCACCCAACAGGTGAGGGAGAGTTGACTGAGGGTATCGTTTAGGGGGCGATCGTGATTGCCTACAATCAGGTGCGCTGTGACCTGAGTTATCGCCAAAAACCGCAGCCATTGATCAACCACCCCATCGGTGAGCCCCGCCTGACTGTGAAACAGATCTCCCAAAATCCAGAGGGAGTCAGCCTGCACCTGGTGACACAATTGTTGCAGGCGGTCTAGGGTGACCTGGTTTACCTGGCTAGGAACGGGAAAGCCATGGTGCTGAAAGGTCTCGGCTTTACCCAGATGTACATCGGACACCAGCAGCGCCCCTAGATCTTCAAGGTAAATGGCCTTGTCGGGCAATAACTGCAACCGGGTTTGATCAATCGTCAACTCTTTCACGTCATTAACCTTATTCCATGCTCAGGTTACTCACACCGGATAGCCCATTGGCCTTGGCCCATGCCATGGGAAGCGCGATACATAGGATGATCGGCCCACCTTGCCGGGGGGAGATAGCGCTTTACTCAACCTTGACCGTTTCCCCTGACCCGTCGATAGACTTTCTCCAACTCGACCCAGACAAACAGCAGGGTGCTGAAACCAAAACAAATCAGCAGTTCCTTGCCACTAATCAAGTGGGTGCCGAAGAAATCGCGCAGGGGGGCCACATAAATCAGCAGCAGCTGTAGGACAAAGGTCAGCACCACCGACGCCAACACAAATGGATTAGACCAGAGGGATAGGTTGAGGGTGAGGCGGGTGTCGGATCGCACGGCGATCGCGTGGCCCATCTGGGCTAAACATAGGGTGGTAAACACCATGGTCTTCCAGCGTTCAGGGTCACCGCTTTGTTGAGCGTCGTAAAAGGCCCAGACCATCATGGTTACCGAAATCACCGTAAACACCAGCCCGATCCGCACCATATAGGCGCCTAATCCTCGGGCAAAAATGCTTTCCTGAGGATCGTGGGGCGGCTGATGCATCACGTCCGGTTCAGCCGGCTCGACCGCCAGGGCCAAAGCCGGGAAGCCATCGGTGACCAGATTCATCCACAGAATTTGTAGGGGGGTGAGGGGTACGTCCAAAATTGGCAAAATCAGCGGCGATAGGGCAATGGTCAGCAGCTCACCGATGTTGCTGCCCAGGATATATTTCACGAACCGGCGGATGTTGGTATAGACCACCCGTCCCTCTTCGGTGGCGGCGACGATGGTGGCAAAGTTGTCATCCAGTAGCACCATGTCGCTGGCCTCTTTGCTGACATCGGTGCCCGTGATGCCCATGGCGATGCCAATTTCCGCCTGTTTCAGGGCTGGGGCATCGTTGACGCCGTCCCCGGTCATAGCCACGATCTGGTGGTCTTTTTGCAGTGCCCGCACAATCCGCAGCTTGTGTTCCGGCGAAACCCGAGCATAGACATTGGCTTGCTTGACTACCGCTTCTAAGTTGACCTGGGCCATGGTCTCTAGCTCGGTGCCCGTGACCACGGTGGTTTGGCTATCGGCAATCCCTAAATCCTGGGCGATCGCCAGGGCGGTCAGGGGGTGATCCCCAGTAATCATCATCGGGCGAATGCCAGCTTTGCGGCAGCGCTGCACCGCCTGCTTAACTTCGGGGCGCAGGGCGTCAATCATGCCCTCTAGCCCTAACCATACCAGGCCCTGTTCCGCCTCTTTGGGGTTGGTTTCAGCCGGAATTGTCTCTAGGGAACGGTAGGCAAAACCGAGGACTCGCAGCCCCCGAGAGGCCAGGTCGGCGTTGTCGGCCAGGATCTGCGATCGCGCTTTCTCCCCTAGGGTCATCACCTGATCCCCCGCTAAATAACCGCTGCACTGCCTGAGCAGCAGCTCAGGGGAGCCTTTGGTCAGGAGCCAGTAGGGGGCCTGGCGCAGATCCGTCGGTAAGGCCAGATCGCTGATCGTGGGGTGAAGCCCCTGCAACACTACACTCATGCGCTTGCGCTCGGAGGAAAACGGAAACTCAGCCACTCGCTTCAGGGTATGGCCCAGATGATGACGGTCCAGCCCGCCCTTACAGGCCATCACTACCAGCGCCCCTTCCGTCGGATCCCCCAAAATGCTCCATCGGCCGACTTCCTTTTGTAGGGCGGCATCGTTACACAATAGCCCGACGAGTAACAGCAGGGTGAGTTCAGGGGACTGCCCGGGGTCAACGGGTTGGCCCCGGTGCAAAAACTCTCCCTCGGGGCAGTAGCCCTCCCCAGTCACATGCAGAGACTGCCCAGGGGTGCGGAGCTGCTGCACCACCATTTTGTTTTGGGTCAGGGTGCCGGTTTTGTCAGAGCAAATCGTGGTCACCGAACCCAGGGTTTCCACCGCTGGCAGCCGGCGAATTAAGGCATTGCGGCGCACCATGCGTTGGGTGCCAATGGCCAGGGTAACCGTGATCACCGCTGGTAGCCCTTCCGGTACCACCGCTACCGCCATACTCAGAGCAATTTCCAGCAGCCGCTCAAAGATGGCCCAGCCCCCCACGGCCACCCCACTGCCCACCACAATCGCCACCAAAATCAACGATCCGGTGACCAGCACATTGCCCAGTTGGTCCATCCGCTTTTGCAGTGGGGTAGGATCGTTTTCCACCGACTGTAACAGGTTGGCGATGCGGCCTAGTTCTGTGGTCATGCCGGTATGGGTCACCACCGCCCGCCCCCGCCCCTGGACCACTTCGGTGCCCTGGAACACCAGGTTTTTGCGATCGGCTAGGGGGGTCTCTGCGGCCAGCACCACCTGCGCTTGTTTATTCACCCCCTGGGCTTCGCCAGTTAGGGCAGACTCTCGCACTTGTAGGTTGGCCGACTCCACCAAGCGGCCATCGGCGGGCACCTGGTCCCCGGCCCCCAGCAGGATAATGTCACCGGGTACCAAGGCCTGGGCTGGCACATCTTGAGAGTGTCCATCCCGCTGCACCCGCACGGTGGGCGTCGCCAACTGCTTCAGGGCCGCCAGAGCCTTTTCGGCCCGACTCTCTTG
>SLIY01000041.1 GCA_007135385.1 Leptolyngbyaceae cyanobacterium CSSed165cm_216 | reverse complement strand
GGGGACCAGGATCTAGGGTGATGGAGCCCATGGCGTCCTCTCAAGGCAATGAAGATAAATACTCATTTGCAAAACACGGCGATTATACCCTGTGATCTTATTCTTCGCCCTGAAGTAATAAATAACGAAAAATCATCGCCAGCCTTAGCTGGATCAGCGGCAACCGTGCACGGGGACGCCTATCCATTGTGAGGGATTAACGCGGCTGGGCACCCAGGCTTTGCCCTGCCTGCCAGGGTAGCTTATGATCCAGACGTTACCCTGACGAAGGGGCAGTGTTGCCCGTTTTATAGTGTTGCCCGTCTATTTGTGAGCATTATGATTGATCTAGAACAGGTACGTAAGGTAGCCTTGCTGGCTCGGCTGGAGCTATCCCCAGAAGAGGAGCAACAGTTTACCGGGCAGCTCAACAGCATTTTAGATTATGTCGAGCAGCTGAAAGAGCTGGACACCGAGAACGTGGAGCCCACCACCCGGGCGATTGAGGTGGAAAATATTACCCGGGCTGACCAGCTAGAGTCATTTGGCGATCGCGAGGCCATGCTCTCCTGCGCCCCCGATCGCGAAGACAACTTCTTCAAGGTGCCCAAAATTCTAGACGATTAGCGTTCTCCTTCTAGGGGTATACCCTCCCTGGTTTTCCAAGAAGGCTTCCTGCTAGGGTGACTACTATCGTCACTCCAGTACTGCTATGACCAATAGCCCGTTTCAGTATCCCCCCAGTCCCCAGCAGGATCAGGTTGATACCTACCACGGGGTCACCGTGGCTGATCCTTACCGCTGGCTAGAGGATCCGCAGTCAGAGGCTAGTCGCCAGTGGATTGAGGCCCAAAATCAGGTGACCTTCGGCTATCTGAAGCAATTGCCTGGGCGAGCGGCGATCAACCAACGTCTAACCCAACTGTGGAACTTCGAGCGCTACAGTACCCCCTTTAAGCGAGGGGGGCGCTACTTTTACTTCAAAAACGATGGCCTGCAGAACCAAAGTGTACTCTACACCTTGCCTACCCTAGAGGCCGAGCCCAGGGTCCTGCTGGATCCCAACACCCTATCTGAGGATGGCACTGTTTCCCTTAGTGGTATGGCGGTGAGCGAGAATGGGGCCTACCTAGCCTATGGTCTATCTACAGCTGGGTCTGACTGGGTGGACTGGTATGTACGCGACATTGCCACCGGCCAAGACACCGATGACCACCTGAAGTGGGTGAAGTTTTCGGGGGCGTCGTGGACCCACGACCACCAGGGCTTTTTCTATAGCCGCTACGATGAACCGGACGAAACCACCAAGCTAGAGGCGGTCAACTACTACCAAAAGCTCTACTACCACCGGTTGGGTACCCCCCAAGCTGAGGATGTGCTGGTGTACGAGCGCCCCGACCACAAGGAATGGGGCTTTGGGGGTAGCGTCACCGACGATGGTCGCTATTTAATCATTTCGGTGTGGAAAGGTACGGATCCCAACAACCTGGTGTTCTACAAAGACTTGAGTACCCCCCACGGCCCGGTGGTAGAGCTGGTTGCTGAGTTTGAAGCTAGCTATAGCGTGATCGACAACGATGGGCCTGTATTCTGGCTGCGCACCGACCTGAATGCCCCCAAGGGCAGGCTGATTGCCATCGACCTGACCCAGCCCGATCGCGCCAACTGGCAGGAAATCATCCCGGAAGCCGAGGACACCCTGGAGGGGGTCAGCCTGTTAAACCACCAGTTTGTGACTGACTACCTGAAAGACGCCTACACCTCCATCCGCATCTATAGCCTGACGGGGGATCTGGTGCGGCAGGTAGAGCTACCGGGTATTGGCTCGGCCGGGGGCTTTGACGGCAAGCGCGACGACACCGAAACCTTCTACAGTTTCACCAGCTTTACGGTGCCCAATACGATCTACCACTACGATATGGTGACCGGCCAAAGCACCCTCTACCGTCAGCCCCAGGTGGATTTCAACCTTGGTGACTACACGACGACCCAGGTGTTTTACACCAGTCCAGACGGCACCCGCGTTCCCATGTTCATCACCCATAAGATAGGGATAAATCTGACGGGCCGAAACCCCACCCTACTCTATGGTTATGGCGGCTTTAGCATCTCCTTAACGCCGTCTTTCTCCGTCAGCAACCTGGTGTGGATGGAAATGGGTGGGGTCTATGCCGTGCCTAACCTGCGGGGGGGCGGCGAATATGGCGAAGACTGGCACCTGGCTGGTGCCAAGCTGAATAAACAAAATGTGTTTGACGACTTGATCGCCGCTGCCGAATGGCTAATCGCCCAAGGCTACACTAACCCAGAGCAGCTGGCGATTATGGGGGGTAGCAACGGCGGACTGCTGGTGGGGGCCTGCATGACCCAGCGCCCCGATTTATTTGCCGCCGCCCTGCCAGCGGTGGGGGTGATGGATATGCTGCGATTTAACCAGTTCACCATCGGTTGGGCCTGGGAGTCGGACTACGGCTCTCCCCAAAACGAAGCAGAATTTAAGACCCTCTATGCCTATTCACCGCTGCATAACCTCAAGCCTGGCACCGCCTACCCCGCCACGCTGATTACCACCGCCGACCACGATGACCGGGTGGTGCCCGCCCACAGCTTTAAGTTCGCTGCCGCTCTGCAAGCGGCCCATGGGGGCGATCGCCCGGTGCTGATCCGGATTGAAACTAAGGCCGGCCACGGAGCCGGAAAACCCACCGCCAAGGTGATCGAAGAAATCTCGGATAAGTGGGCCTTTTTGGCCGCAAACCTGGGTATGGAGTGAGTGATGGAGTGGGGGAGTGATGGAGTGGGGAGATGGGGTAAGAATCGCCTAATCGGTAAAGCTGTCGCCAGTGGGGGTGATGGCGTCCTGGTTAGCAAACAGGGCCTTGAGCAGCAAAGACTGGGCTAGGGGCATTTGTCCATAGGTAAACCCATAGGTCATGTCTTCCCCCAGCCAGGCGCGACAGTGATCGAGGGCGTAGGGACTGCCATAGATGACGACACCGCGTAATAGCTGAGCTTGGTGGAGGGCTTGCAACCAGGCCGTTGCTAGGTCGGTGATGGCAGCGGAACCACGAAATGGGTTGCCCCGAATGAAGAGTTGAATCAGGCTGGGGGCTAGGGTTTGGGCTTGGGGCCAGCGTTGACACCCCTGGTGATCGAGCAGCTGTAACTGATAGTTAAAAGCCTGGGGTAGGGTAATGGCCGCCGCTGTGCGACTGAGGAAACGGCAATTAACCACATCATCAATGATGACCAGGTTATGGCCGGGCTCCTGGTCGGTACAGGGGGTTACAGTACCGGTCACCGTCATGGACGCTTGCAATATGGCCCTGACCAACTGTCGGGTTTGGGGCTGGGCTAGAGCCTCTACCTGTACCGGCGGTGGGGGCACATGCTCCCAGGCATGGCCAGATTCAGGGGGCAGAGTCAGTCGGGCTACGACCCGTTGCTTGGCCCGCCAGATGCGCTCTAGGGATGTGGCCATGCGATCGCGACTAATCCGGCCAATGATAACCGCTTCAGTGACCGCCTGAATTACCCCTTCTGGGTCAGCAGGCATCAACAACAGATCAGCCCCCGCTTCCACCGCCAGCACAGCCGCTTCATAGGGGCCATAGGTTTGGGTAATGGCCCCCATCACCAGGGCATCGGTAACAATCAGCCCCTCAAACCTCAGTTGCTGCCGCAGCAGTCCCGTTAGGGTTGGGGCTGACAGGGTAGCCGGGTGGTGCTGATCCAGGGCCGGAATGCTGAGGTGGGCGGTCATGACCGCATCGACCCCGGTGGCAATGGCCTCGGCAAAGGGAACCAGTTCTAAGCTGTGCAGTCGGTCCAGGTCGTGTTCTAGCCGCGGCAGGGCTAAGTGAGAATCGATGGTGGTATCGCCATGGCCAGGGAAATGTTTAGCGGTGGTCAGGATCCCATGCCCCTGGGCTCCCTGAATAAAGGCCTGGGTCAGGGTGGCCACCTGCTCAGGGCTTTGGCCAAAGGCCCGGACATTAATCACCGGATTTTGGGGATTGTTGTTGACATCCACCACGGGTGCCAGGATCCAGTTCAAGCCAATGGCCAGGGCTTCTTGGGCCGTAGCTGCCCCCAGGGCCATGGCATAGTGGCGGGCTAGGTCGGGGTTAGTGGCGGCGATCGCCCCCAGGGACAAAGGCGGCGGAAACCACGTCGCCCCACTAAATCGCTGCCCCACCCCTTCTTCAATATCGGCGGCCATCAGTAGCGGCACAGCCGCCTGGGTCTGGAGTTGCTGGGTTTTTAGCCCGACTTCAGCGGCACTCCCCCCCAGAAAAATAATGCCGCCCACTCCCAGATCCTGCACATAGTGGGCCAGGGTGGCGGCATTGGCCTCCCAGGCGGGGTAGCCAATTTCGTGGTCAAACAGGTGACCAGAGGTGCGCACCACGATCATCTGCGCCACCTGTTGAGCCAGCTCCAGGTGATCGGGACTGGGTAGCGGCACCGCCCCCCCCCCGGTCACGCCAGATCATCCTCCGCCGAGGGCATGGCCTCGACGTCATCCTCGACAGCGCTCTCAAGCCCATCGGTAGGCAGCCCATGGGTCGCTTTGGCTTCCCGCTCAAGGCTTAGCTGGTTAATCAGCGACAACACCCGGGTGCCCCGCTCAACCCCCAGATCTTCTTTAAATAGAATTTCAGGGGTCCGACGCAGGCGTAACCGCTGGCCCAGTTCACTGCGAACAAAGCCCGTGGCGGCCTTCAGCCCTGCCATCGTTTCGGCCCGGGCCTCATCGCTGCCGTAGATACTGACAAAGACTTTGGCATGTTGTAAATCGCCTGACACAGCCACATCAGTGATGCTAACCATACCGGCCCCAACCCGGTCATCTTTAATCCCAACCAGCAGCATCTGGCTCACTTCTCGTTTAATTAACGATGCCACCCGTTCGACTCGGCGACTGTTGGCCATGGTCTTTACTCCTATGGTGTACGTTTGGCGTCTGAACCAGTCCTGAGGCGATTTCCACGTAAGCAGGATCCCCACGGTAAGCCAGCGATGATCACGGCCGTAGGTGGGCAGTACTCACCCCTGGGGAGAACCTGTTTCAGGAGCCGCCTGAGGCCAGATTGTCCAGATGGCTTTAGACAGCACCCAGCCCTAGCATGGCCCGCAGCGTCAAGGTTAAGCACACAAACCCAGCAATTACGGCCCCAACCAGGGCCACCGCCGTAGTTGGACGCTGAAGCAAGGGCACCAGGGGCTGCACGGCACTGTACAAAATGCCGAGGGTGAAGGAAATAAAGTAACGAGGATAGCGAAATACGTTATCAAAAAAATCTTTCATAGTGACAGACTGGCGCTTCTCAGGTGCAGCAACGAAGCTAGGGCTAAGACTTAGCCCAATGTCCATCCTAACTCAAGCTGGGGTGCCTTTTGGGTGTCTCACTTGCCAGCAGCTTTGCTATAGTAGGGGGCATTCCGTCCAGAGTACATTTGATCTTACTGCGTCTTTCTCAGTGCATCAGTCCAGTCGTGCAGTAGCAACCATCAGCAGCCGGTCTCAGTCACGGCCATTTTTGAAGTGGGCCGGAGGCAAAGGGCGTTTGCTAGCCCAGTATCAGCCCTATTTTCCAGCGACCATTGACACCTACTACGAACCCTTCCTGGGGGGCGGGGCGGTCTTTTTCTATTTGGCTGGGCAGACCCGCCGGGCGGTACTCGGGGATATCAATCCTGAGTTGGTGAATGTCTACCAGTGTGTGCGCGATCGCACCACCGATTTAATCACTCGCTTGCAGCGCCACAAACAGTGCCATAGCCCTGACTATTACTATCAAGTCCGGCAGCAGCACACCTTAGCCGATCCCATAGACCGAGCGGCACGGCTAATTTATCTCAACAAAACCTGCTACAACGGCCTCTATCGGGAAAACTCCCAAGGGCACTTCAACGTGCCAGTGGGGCGCTACAAAAGCCCTGCCATTTGTGACCCCGACTTGCTGCGGCTAGCGGCCACAGCCCTGCAACCGGCCCAGATCCAGCAATTTTCCTTTGAAGCGGTGCTGCACTGGCCCCTGTCGCGCCAGGACTTGGTCTATTTTGATCCCCCCTATCACCCGATCAGCACCACCAGTAGCTTTACCAGCTACAACCGCTATGGGTTTACCGCCAGCGACCAGCAGCGATTAGCCCAGGTGTTTCGCCAGTTAGCGGACCGGGGCATTCCAGTGATGCTGTCTAACTCGGACTGCGAGTTTATTCACCACCTCTATCAAGGGTTTGCCATCCACCCGATCCAGGCCACCCGGGCGATTAATTCCCGGGCCGGACGACGGGGCAAGATCAGTGAACTTTTGATAACCTCGTACTGACAGGGCTATCGCCCTGTTGCCCGACGCCCTGTTGCCCGACGTTTTGAGGTGCGCTGTGACCGATAATCGGACAGAAACCGTTAATCAGGCTGATACCATGGCTGATCACTCCGCTGATGCGGCCTGGCGCGATCGGCTTCAGGCCGTCACCCAGGTGATGCAGGCCGTGGTAGAGGTGTTTGATCATGGAGCGGCCTACCTGGCGAATGGGGTGGTGGCTACGGTACAGCCAGTGTTAGAACCCACCACCTCCATGGTGGGGCAAGTGATTACCCCAATTGCGAATCTACCGTTTATGCGCTACGTCACGGCCATTCCTGGCCTCAGGTGGTTGCTGGCGGCGGTGGGCCAGGTAAATGTAACCGCGGTGCGATCGCAGGTGGATGATCTACGTCGCCAATACCCGGCTGACGATCAGCGTGCCCTGGCCCGACGGGTGATGGCCGATACCACCCTCAAGGCGGCCGGGGTCGGGCTAGCCACCAACCTTGCTCCCCCCTTGGCCTGGATGTTGACCTTAGTGGACATTGGTGCTGTGGCGGCCCTGCAAGCCAATATGATCTATCGCATCGCCACCATCTACGGCTACTCTCCCGATGACAGCGATCGCCGAGGAGAAGTTCTGACCATTTGGCTGTTGTCATCCAGCAGTTCAGGCCTAATTAAATCGGGGCTGAGTCTGACCGCGGCCATTCCGCTGTTTGCGGCTATCGTTGGGGTGGCCGCCGACGCCACAGTCATTTATAGCGTCGGCTACTTCGCTTGCCGTTACTACGAAACCAAAGCATCGACCCCCACGGAAGTCACCGTTTGAAATTACCGTTTTGGCCACGGTGGTCGAGGAAACCCTGCAGTTGGACTGGTTGGGTCTGGGTTTTACCCAGGTGTAGTGAGAGAATGGAAATCAATTGTCCACCAGCCCCGTTCTCCTTTTAACTATCCATGGAGTTTAAGACCCCCGGCCAACAGGTCGTCTACCATCGCATCTTGCCCTGGATGCATGAGCTATTCGGTGACGCTCTGGTGGTATTTGAGGATGAGCCTCTATTTATCGTGAATTTGGGCTCAGCGGTGGCCTCTACCCGGGTAATTCCTTGGCATGCCGACGAAACGTTGATTACCACTCGCTCCTATGTGGTGACCGATATCACCCTCACTCCAGAGCTGAGCTATTACCTGCTGCGGGAAAATAATGGTATTTACTTTGGTCGTTTCGCCTATGACGCCGAAGACGATATTGTGTTTGAACACAGCCTGGTGGGGGAAACCTGCGATCGCTTAGAACTGAATCACTCTGTCACCACGGTGATTCGCATTGCCGACAGCTACGACGATGAAATTGTAGCCCGCTGGGGCGGTAAACGAGCCCTCGATCGCTGGGCCTCCTGAAGACACCAAGGCACCATAATAATTCTGTGATCCCGATGAAAAGGGGCTGCTATTTTGAACAATTCACGCTAAAAAGGGGAAAGTTTACGTCTTATTGCCAGACTTTGGGGAAACATGACCGTAATGCGTCACTGGATAGTTGGCCTGCTGGGGTTTGCACTGGTTGGTTTAATCGGACTGAGCCTACGCCCTGCCCAAGCCTCGGTGCCGCTCCAGCCCATGGTGACCGTTTCTGGGCTGCCCATTATCCATAGCGTGGGAGGGCCAGGCTTGGCGGCGGTCAAAGCCCATGAGCCTAACCCCACCGACTTTGAGGTGGTGCCAGTAACTCACCTGGCCCAATCCCAATCCGTACCCCGGCAGGTGACCGCCCTAGCTGATCCCAGCAACTATGGCGATCGCTTCGCTACCGACATGAACGGCAATCCGCTGCGCCACGAGTTCATTACGGTGCTGCACGAAACTGTCGGCAGTGCCCAGAGCGCGCTTAACCTGTTTCGCACCCACCACCCGCGGGACCAAGACCAAGTAAGCTATCACACCCTAATTGGCCGGGATGGCACCATTTACTACATCGTGCCTCCCGAAAAGCGAGCCTTCGGAGCCGGTAACTCTGTATTCAATGGTCCCAATGGGGTAGAAACAGCCCATACGAATCCCGCCTTCCCTCCCTCCGTTAATAACTTTGCCTATCATGTGTCCTTAGAAACCCCTGGAGATGGTTTCAACAATCGCCGTAGCCATAGTGGCTACACCCAGGCCCAATATGACTCTCTGGCTTGGCTGATGGCTCAGACCACGATCCCCGACAATCGTATGACCACCCACCAAGCCGTTGACCGCTCTGGCAGCCGCATGGATCCTCGCAGTTTTGATATGCAGCGATTTCTGAACCAACTGCACCGTTATCCCAATCGAGCTGGGCTGTCGGGCTAATGGCTAGTCGAAGTAAACAATCATTTCATAAACCGATAGGTCAAGCTGGCTGAAATTGTGATTGGTGCTGGCATAAAGTTCGTCACCCATCACCGCTTCATAGGCGTCCGCATGGGTATCCATCGCTTCTAAGGACGGATAAACCCGTAGCAGCAACTGCCCATGATATCGGTCTAGCTGGCTATCCTCTAGGACTATGGTGCCACCATAATCCCAAGCAAAACCATAGAGCTGGAAGTTCCCTAGGGCGTCCTGCACAGTAGAGTAAGGGACGTTCACCCCTAATCCTTCCGGTGTTCTCCAACCGGGGCCAAAGTCCTTGATGAGCAGAGGTTGGGTTTGACTGGCGTCCCGCCATACCACTGAAAAATGCCACTCGGGCCCCAGGTCCACCACCGTACCGGGTTCCGTAAATCCTTCCCCCATCGGAACGGGAGCATCTTGTAATCGGTCTTCGCCATAGAGCCTGACCAAGTCTGTACGACTGGTGTTGGCAGTAACAGGGCCTACCCGTTCCCCTGGCCGCACCACAGCCTCTAAGTCCTGGGACGACGGCGCAGAGACATCCGGGAGCTTAGGCACGGTGGAGGGGGTGTCTTCAGCGGCTGGGGGAGCGCCGTCATTCGGGGTGGTTGGGGAGGGCACACAAGCTGCTGTAGCCGCTATTAGGATGACGACCAACAGGGTGAAGGGTAGACGTTGGAACATGGTAG
>SLIY01000185.1 GCA_007135385.1 Leptolyngbyaceae cyanobacterium CSSed165cm_216 | reverse complement strand
GAGGTGTTATGGCTGCTTCTACAATCAGCACAACCCAAATTACCAATCAATCGACCCAGCAGCTATTTGAGCGCTATAACGCCCTCAGCGTAGATGACAAGTTGGCGCTGTTGTACTACGTCTATGAGGACATGGGCGATTCAATTACCCCAGCTGCGCCCAGTGCTGCGGATCCCGACCTGGCGCGACCTTTGGCGGAGGACCTGTTTGCCCTGTCCAAGGATGACCAGTTGGAAGCGATGCGCGCCATTGTGGCTCGCAAAGACACGCCTCTGTCAAAGCGCTATGGCGGTCTTAGCCCTAACAATCAGCTGTTGGTGTGGTACGTGTGGGCCGAAGCCATGGGCGATCGCGTCGTTGATCTGCCCAAACACTACAAAGCCTCTGCTGATGTCAAAACCATGTTGTCTTTGATGGAAGGGGTAGAGTTCCAAGAGCAGATCACCCTGCTGCGGGAAGCCGCCACCCAAATGGGCTATAGCCAAGTCAGCAATCCACCCTCCCAGGCTGAAACTGGCAAAACCAGTAGCCTTTAAGGGCTTACGCTACTACTGCGAGCTATTTTCTGGATCATCTGAATGCTCTTGATCCTCTCTCCGGTGGCGCTCTGCCAGCTTCAGCAACATGGCTTCGTGAGCCTGGCGATCAATCGGGTAAAACCAAGCCAGTAGCATCGCCAACAGTAGCAACACCATGGGTACAGGCCCAATAAAGATCCGAATCGCCAATAGGGCCGAATCTGGCTGCTCGACAGCCCCAGACTCAAACCCAGAAAACTGAAGCGCCAAACTCACTAAGAACAAACCTAGACCCAGTCCCACCTTTTGCAACAGGGTCATAAAGGCGTAAAACACCCCTTCTCGCCGCTGCCCGGTTTGCAGTTCATCCAGTTCGATCACATCGGGCAACATGGCCCAGGGCACCACATAGGCGGTAGCCACTCCAAAGCTAACCACAACACATAACAGGTACAGGGCGGCCACCTGCCCTGGCTGAATAAAGAACAGGGCAATCTGAGCAATCACCCAAGTGCCAATACCGATATAGAAAATTTCCTGCTTACCCAGACGACGGCTGAGGCGATTGACAAAATACATCATGAATATGGCTGTCCCCTGCACCAGCAGTGCCGCTAAAAAGTAGGAGTCTAGCCCCATCCAAAAAGTGGCATAAAACGGGATAATGCTGGCGGTCATTTGCAGGGCCAGCCAGGCAAACAGATAGAGGCCAACCACAAACAGAAAGGCCCGATTGCTAAACACGATTTTGATTTGCTGAAACAGGTTTAAGTCTGTCTGATCATCAGTGGTAGCGGGCTGTAGGGCTCCCCGCTGGACCGCATAGGGGTATGTCCCCACCACACACAGCAGCAAGGGAATCACGGCTAAAATGCTGACCACCGCCCCCAAGATCCAGTATTGCTGCTGCAGATCATCAATGATTTGGGTAATGACCAGCCCCAACGCTAGGGCCGAAATCGCCCCAAATAATGATGACGCCAGACGAAAGGCGGTGAGTTCAGTGCGTTCGTCGTAATCTTTGGTAAGTTCGGCGGTCAGGGTTGCATAGGGCAGGTTAATGACGGTGTAAAACACCTGGAAAAGCAGAGAGATCACCACGTAGTACGCAAACCGGGCCATTTCGCTGTCCCAGGCGGGTACCACCCACATTAAAAAGAAGCTCAGGCCAAACGGTAAGGCCCCTAGCACCATCCAAGGGTAGCGACGGCCCCAACGGGTGCGGGTGCGATCGCTCATATAGCCAATGAACGGGTCATTGATCGCATCCCAAATCCGGCCAATCGCTAGGACCGACCCCGCCGCCACTGGGCTGAGACCAGCCGCTGTGGTTAAGAAAATCAGAAAGGAAAAGGCCAGCAGATTGGCCGTCATCCCTGGGCCAATATCCCCGGCCCCAAAAGCCAGTTTGCCCAAGAGGGAAAATGTTTTAGGCTGATCGGTTGCAGTGCCTGAATTAGAAAAGTTAGCGGCCATAAGTTAAGGGTTCGGTGGTCAACAACTCAAGGGGCGAGCTCAGTGTATGATTTTCCCATCAGCAATATCTGGCATTCTACGGGTAGGCTTTATAGTTTAGTTGGTTGCATGGGGCGGGGCTATGGCTGATTTTCACGTAAGCTGGGATGAATACCACCGAGATATTGAAAAGCTTGCCATCCAGATTTACGAATCGGGTTGGGAGTTTAACCAGATTGTCTGTCTGGCCAAAGGGGGACTAAGGGTCGGGGATGTTTTATGCCGTCTATTTGATGTGCCATTGGCCATTTTGTCCACCGCCTCCTATGGGGGAGCCGATGGGCGTACTCGGGGGACCATTACCTTTTCCCGTGACCTCAGTATGACGGCTTTGGGTTTGGGTAGCCAAGTCTTACTGGTAGATGATTTGGTCGATTCAGGCCACAGCTTAGAACGTTCGATCGGCTGGCTCAAGCATAAGTATGGCTTTAGTATCGACGAGATCCGCACGGCGGTGCTATGGTACAAGGCTGATTCGATTATCAAGCCCGATTACCATGTGGTGTATTTGCCCGACAATCCTTGGATTCATCAACCCTTTGAAAAGTACGAAACCATGGATTTAGCAACCTTAGTGGCTAATCATCAAGCTCACTCAGAGGCGGTTGTTTAGGAGCAGGACCGATAGGGGAAGGGTTTAGGTGCGCCTGGGAGGGCAAGTCTTTGACCCTGGTTTCATGGAGCTGCTGGTATCCCCAGTACCCTGCTACCAGGGTGACCAAGGTCAGGGAGATGGCCCCACCGGCACGGCATAGGGCCCTGATGGTTTTCGAGGCCTGCACAGCCGTCAGGTAGTCCCCTCGCTGGTAGGCTTGTTTCAGGTTGATGGCGTAAACCAAGGCCGGAATTCCCAGGGGTGGAAAGATCACAAAGGCCGTGAGCAGCACCCGATGCCACTGAACTGTAGGGCAGGACTGCCCCTGAAACACAACGTATCGCCCTTGCCATTCCATCACCCCAGGGCGTTGATCAGCGCCACCAACTCGAGCGATGAGCTGAAATGTTTTCAAGTTAAGGGATTGCCAGCTGATTAATACCTGTCGGATCTGATCGGGCAGCGTGAAATAGTTAATCCCTACCCCTACAGGACGGGAGAGTTCGATGGTGAGTTCATTGGCTTGCTGCCGGGCGGTCACCGTAATCTGGTCTAGATTCAGGGCCACTTGCAGCTTCTCGGCCAGGACGCGATCGCAGCTTGCTTGCAGCGCCTGGTCTAACTTCAGCCTGGCCTGCCCTAGGTTAAGGTCGTTGCACAGGGCCAGTTCCCAATCTCGGGCGGCTTCCGCCTGGCGTCCTAACTGGTCATAGACATTGCCCCGATGCAGGTAAGCTTCGGCCCGGTTAGGGTTAGCGGCAATGGCCTGGTCGAAATCAGCTAGGGCCGCCGCATAGTCTTCTTGCTGGAGGTACAACAGCCCTCGGTTGTAGTGAATCAGGGGATGGTCCGGTTGATGCTTGAGAGCTTGCTGCCAATCGGCTAGGGCGGCGGCTAATTGCCCCTGCAGCGAGTACAGTAGGCCTCGGTTACCGTAGGCTCTAACCTGGGTGGGGTCAAGGGCGATCGCCTCACTAAAGGCCACGATCGCCGCTTCAATCTGCCCCCTCTGCCAATGGACAATCCCTAATTCAACATGAATCTGCGCTGGGCATGGATAGTGACTCAGGGCTCTGGACAGGGAGTCTAGGGCCTGATCTAAGTTACCTTTTCTCAGTTGGACTAAGGCCCGCCGATAGCCGTAGCGAGCCTGCTGCCGATAAAACCAACGGGGCATAGAAGAGGGCATAGGCAGGGTCAAACAGGGACATTACTATCCATCATTGCTTTGCCGTTCAGAGGATGTCAGTGGGGCATGACCAGATCTTTATAGAAAAGCTGGCTCTGTGTAGCCAGCGACACAGCGACCTGCAAGGGCAAATGAGGCAAGGCGTTGATCCCATTGGTTTAGGGAAAAGCCATGGGCAGGTCAAATAGCCAACACTAATGCCATGGACTAGAAAACACGACCAAAAGCCAGCGTTCGTCTAATTTTCTTGTTCAGCCGCCTTAAGGGCAACGGAGGCGATCGCTAAACTTAATCGGGCTTGCTCAATATCGGAAAGGGTATTCCAGTCGGCCTGAGAAATAGAGCGGAGGTTGAGGGCCAGAATTTCACGGCGACCATCCCGCAATGAGTAGGCCAACGGGCGAGCTAATACCGCCAGGTCATCGCTTTCCCACCCCGGTAGGGCGTCGTTGACACAGTCAACCAATTGCTCAATCAAAGGGCGACCACTGCGGGCGAGGTGACTGGCCGTTGTCGCGATTGTTTGCAGCAGGCTGGCGGGCACCCGCTCTTGGAACTGCTGGTTGAGGCGAGCCAGCAGTGACGTAGATGATGAGGTCGTACCAGCATGCCACTGAGCTTCGATCTGTTCAGACCAAGTAGCCCACCCAGTACTAAGGGTGTCATCGATTGTGGGATGATTCAGCAGGTCATTGGCAGCGGTATCGAGCGATGTGAGATACACTTCAGCCTCTGAGCTATCCCTATCCCAAGGGTAAGGCCCATCAAGGGTGAACAGATGGGAGACAAAATCGTGATCAGCGGCCATAGGACGATTAGCAGGGGTAGAGGGGGGGTTAGAAGACGAGGATGGCTGGGTCATGGGATTATCTATGAACGATGCACTGGATGGTAATCAGGTTGATAATAAACGCTACAGCATCGCTCGCTACAATTCCGTAAGTCAGGCACGATTCAGTACAACTACGTAGCACAGCCTTGACGATTAAGCATTACCCTCCAGGGTAAATTCCATCAACTGACCTTCCAGACTCCCGAATCGTACCAAGGTCCCTAGGACTAAGGGCACCTCCTGACGATGGATATGTTGCCACGTGTGGCCATCAAAATAATGGGACCCATTGCGGGAAATATCCCGCAGGTAATAGCAGGGCTCGTTACCATCAGGCCCAAACAGATTGCGGCAAAAGATTTCGGCATGCTGCCCCGAGACCCAAGGTTCCAAAATAACCAAGTCATTGTCGGGCAGTCGCCCGACCCGCATCAGGCCACCACACAATCGGCCTGATCGGGGGGGGGGCTCTACCGAGCGCAACACCGCCACCTCTGCTGGCGGCAGGTCATGCCCTGGGATCTGGGTCACCTCCTGGGCCGGTAGGCGCAACAAATGACCATTAAACTGGGGATGTAGGTAGAGCACCGGCAACGTCCAGGCTGGATGGTTAAACCGATACACCGTCAGCAGGTGCTGCCGAGCCCGAGCCATCGCTTGGTCGATGGGCTGCCGTTCGGCTAATCCCTGGGCCAAGACCTGAATAAAACTCAGGGCCTCTTCATCAGCAATGGAGTCACGCATGGCTAGCACCGCTGGCACCCCATGGTGGAGCAACACCTCAGCTAAGCTACTGCGAGAAATTACCCCTTGTCCCTGCTGGTCAGGTTGAGCCCCCCAGCACGTGTTAAAAACGGCTAAACGAATGCCATTACAGGAGAGTGCTTGGGCCAGTTCAATGCCGCTGAGGGTTACCCCTGATTGCAAAAACAGTAGGCCGCCATCGGGAGCTGGCACCCCGTGCCCGCCGTAAAAAAAGACGTTAAATCCCCCCGTTTCCAAAGTGGTGACGAGGGTTTTAGGATCCGGTTCCACTAAGGTCTGCACTTGGCAGGGGGCTGGGCTACCCAGGCGAGGGGTCAGGCGAGAGGCACTCAGTTCTAGTAAATCCTTGAGCACCGCCGCCTCTTGGGCCAACTGGAGCTCACCCCCAGGCCCTGTGCTACTGCTATCTTGTCCCAACACCAGCAAAACCCGAAGGGATGTATCCAATTCGTTAAGGGGCAGGGGATCCACAGCATCGGTGGTGCGACTTAACAAAATCTGAGGCCCCAGGGCCAGGGCCGGTCGTCCAGGCTGGGGCTGCATAATTTCCCAGGGCAAGCTAATCAGCTCCGGCGCCCGAATGTCTAACCGCAGCTTCAACGGACGATTTTGGCCAATGGCAATACCTTGACTGCGATCGAGGGTCTGACGAATCGGGCCATCAAACAGCCATTCCCATAGGCTAATGCCCAGTCCCTGCATCAACCGCCCCGTGTAGCCCCCCGCTTGAGAGGAGGAGGGAGACACCTGATTCAGCAGATCATCTAGGTGAAACTGGGGCACAAAGGCGGAAGGCACATGGGGGACGCAGGGCAGTTCCCGCAGGGAGAAAAACTGCTGCCAACTACTCCAAAGCTGGGCCATTGGCTCATCCCAGAGGCGATCGTGGTGGGCTGCCCCACCAGGGAAAGGGCTGTCTAATACCCAAATGGCGTAGTGATTAGCACTCGACCCCGAAAGGCGTTCCACAGCTAGGCATAAGGTCAGGGAGTTAGACGAAAACATAAGACAGTGATCAGGACTAAGCCTAGCAAGGGAGGCAGATTGGCTAAAACCTACAGGCTTCCCCCTGGGACAGGGTAACGGATTCCAGGGCAGAAGCAGTGCGATAGAGATGGCTAACCCTAGCCCAACCCTGTTGCCCTGGTGACGCCAACTGCTGTTCCAAGTCTGGAGCATCCGGAGATGGATCACCCGCTGGAGGTAGACCAGATTCGGTAGGGACTTGGTCTAAGGATGCCCCAGATGGAATGGAACACACCTGTAGCCGCACCCAGCGGCTGCCGTCAGCGGTGGTTTGCCGACTGGTAACGTTGACAATGCTGCCAGTAGCCACCACCCGCCCGTCATCCATGTCGGCCCGATTAACTGCCGTTGTCAACCGCAGAGGGTTGCTGGCATCCGCTGGGGCAAGGCCTGATCCAATCTGCCAAAATGAGCCCACTACCACGTCAGCGGTGATAGCCATAGCGTTTGCCGGTAGCTCATCCCCGGCAAGGCTGGCCAACGGCCAAGATCGGGTCACGGGCTGGAGAGCGGCTGGTGCGAGTTGTCGCTGGTGGTAGAACCAGGCTGCACTTCCAGCGGTCAGTAAAGCGGCCAGGCTGACTACCCCCAGGGTAGCCCAGGGCAAGCGCTTAGGGGAGGCGTTCGTAGTGGCCCCGATCGCGGTAGGAACAGAGGTGGGCTGAGCCGTCACCGCGATCGGGGAATTGGCGGTTCGGCTTGCCCCAGCGGCTCGTAATCTAGCCCCTGGCAGGGGGGTCAGGGGGGCGACTTGAGGGATAAACCGCATCAGCCCGACGGTGACATTATCGTGACCATTCAGTCGGTTAGCCTCATGAATTAAGGTTTGGGCGACGGACTGAATCGGACCATGCCCCCTGGTCAAAGGCTGGACGGTATGGCGCCATAGCGCGTCGACGCGATCGTAGTCGCATAGCCCGTCTGAACACAGTAGCAGGACGCTCGGATCGTCAATCAACAAATGTTGCACCGTGGGGTAAAGGTAGCCCGAGTCGCTAATCCCCAAAGCCTGGATCAGGGCACCGCCCCCAGGCATGTGTACCGCTTCAGAGTAAAGGGCATAACCGAGATGGGCTTCTCGGGAGGCCACATCATCATCCAGGGTGATTTGAGTACAGGTCTTAGGGCTGATGCGATAAGCTCGACTATCGCCCAAATGGGCAATGGAGACATAGGGAAAATGCACCAGAGCCGCCACGACAGTTGTCCCCATGCGGGCCCGAGCCGATCGCTGCTCTTGATTATTACGGCTGACGATCGCATCGTTCACCGAGGCCAACGCCTGTTTGAATCGTTGGCTGACCACATCTGGGCTGAGGTTGGGCTGTTCCCCTAGGGGCTGGAGCTCTTCCTTCAGGCGTCGAATGGCCATGTCTGAGGCGACTTTGCCCTGCTCATGGCCGCCAATGCCATCACAGACGAGTAGCAGGGGCAGGGCATGGGGCCCGGAGGTGCCAGCAATCACCTGCTGCTGGACTTGGGCATCGGGGTAACAGGCATCTTCGTTGCGATCGCGGGCTGGGCCTTGGTCCGTGTAGGCCACCCAGTCTATGGCCAGCTTCAGCCCCTGCCCCAAGGTTTGAATCGCTTGATCGAGCTCAGCCGCTAGCTCGGTGCCAGCGGAAATGGCCCCCTGGGTCAAGGCCTGGGTGACCCAGTCCAGGTAAGCCCGAACCGGCGGCTGGGCAGTGGGGACCAAGGGCTGCCATTGTTGCCCTAGTTGGGCTAAAGTGGCCGCCTTGGGGTGATCGCCATCAGCGGTCAGAGTGGTTAATCGCAACACCGCCTGATCCACCCGCAGTTGGTCTAGATCCAGCAGCGTCGCCGCCACCTGTTCTTGGCTGAGGGGTGTCCACAGGGCGGCCACTTGGCGTAGCCAATGCAATTGTTGCAGGGCGGTCCCCTGAGACCACCAGTCCGCCAGGGAAGGCAGCAGGTAAGGCTTAATTTGGTCGCGATCGTCTACCGTTACCCCCAGGGGTGCCGCATCCAGCAACAACACCGGATTGGACATGCCACTCTCGTCAGAAGCGAGATAAACGTAAGGCCGGGGCATGTGCTGAGCCAATTCCGACAGCCGCAAATAAGGCAGCAAAAATGGCGGAATTTGATCTAGGGTAGGGACCGACCCATAGGGCTGAATATCGAGCCAAATCTGATCAGATAAGACTTGGTAGCGACCAGCAATCAGGCTACCGGGTTTCGCCCGTGCCACATCAGGCCCCACCGCCAGTAAAAACCGATACAGCAGTGGAGTTTCACAGACGTGACACCGGCTGGTTAAACCAGTAGCCACCGCCTGGCAAGTCGGGTTGAAGCACTGAATCACAATCGCTCAGGCATGACTAAAGGGCCAGAGATACAAGTCTATCTAACGGATGACGACGTGGCAGATGCAGATTTCCGGTTTCGGGTTGGCCTAGCACCTGGCACCGTTCTCGCTAAGTCTAATCCCAGACCAGACATGGAGTTTTGCCTGTGGGAAAGCTCCGGTTCTGGACTTGGGATAGATTACTCGTTGCCAGCGGCATCTGAGGACTCAGCCGTCACCACTTGCGGCAAACCCATACTGTAGTTCAGAGCCCGGGTTTTGAGGTTATAGCTAATTGTTCCGGCCTGTAACTGTCGCTTGATGAAGTGCTCTAAATCGGAACCAATGCGCCGCAGATTGTAGTCGGTTAGATCTTCCCCCTCAGCGGCATCCACGAGCCGGTCAAATTCGCCGTAAACGTCTTGGAGAGCCTGATCGGACCAGTTAAACTCGTTGTCAGGGTCTACATCAAGGGTCAACAGATCGTCACTGGGGACCAACTCGTTGTTCTCCACTGTAGCGGTATAGATATGAACATGACGGGTTGTAGACTTGAGCATCATAGCCAGACATTGCCTATAGGACTACATCGTTCTGTCTTTGTATTAAACCTTATCCAAGTCCAGAAGTGGAATTT
>SLIY01000137.1 GCA_007135385.1 Leptolyngbyaceae cyanobacterium CSSed165cm_216 | reverse complement strand
TCCAGATCCCGAGCTGGAATTGGTATAGCTTGGTCTTGTCAGTCCAAATCCAAAATCCAAAATCCTGAATCTAAAATGCGATGAATCTTCCCACCTGGATTACCGTTTCCCGCCTGCTGGGTGTGCCATTGCTGCTGGTATTACTCCAGGCCCCAACCCCAACCCAGCGGTGGTGGGCCATGGGAATCTTCCTGCTAGCGGCGGGCACCGACTGGCTGGATGGTTACCTGGCCCGCAAGCTCAACCAGGTGACAGACCTAGGCAAGTTCCTGGATCCCCTGGTGGATAAGCTGCTGGTGTTGGCCCCCCTGCTGCTGCTGGTAGAACTGAATCAGGTACCGGCCTGGGGGGTGTTTTTGATTGTGGCTCGGGAAATCACTATTGCTGGCTGGCGGGTTAACCCAGCGATGCAGGCGGGCGCTGTGCCCGGGGCCAACTGGTGGGGTAAGGCCAAAACGGTGGTGCAGATCGCCGCGATCGCCCTGTTGATCGCCCCCCTGCCCCCGATCTGGGCGCGTCCCAGCCAACTGCTCTTTTGGCTGGCTGTCGCTCTGACCTTGGGGTCGGGACTGGTTTACCTGATGGCGTCGCCACAGCCCTCAACCCCTGCCCCCGAGGACGCCTAGACCGCACGGTAGCTGGGTCGGGCTCCAAAATGTATAGCCAATGGGCTCCAGGCCCCTGGGATCTTGGCATGCTGTACCGCTGGCCGATTTATCGGTCGCCCCTGGGCTAAGGTTCCCTATAATGAAGGTTTGTCAATTCCCATCCTTCTAACCCTTACCCATGTCCTCTGACGCCAATCGCCCTGGTCAAAGCGCCTCCAGCCTTGAAGATATTCGCGCCGCCCGCTTGCAAAAAGTTGAGGATCTCAAGCAGATCGGCCAAACCCCCTTCGCCTATCGATGGGAGGTGACGCACCACACCGCCGATTTACAAGGTAAATACGCTGACCTAGAGGCCGGGGACGAGGTTGACATCGAGGTGTCTCTGGCCGGGCGGATTCTGGCCCGCCGCGTCTTTGGCAAATTAGCCTTCTTTAGCCTGCAAGATGAAACCGGCACCATCCAGCTGTATCTCGAAAAAGCCACCATCCAAGCGGCCATGGCCGCCACCGACGACCAGGCCTTTAACCACCTGAAACAGCTGACTGACGTCGGTGACATTCTGGGGGTACAGGGCACCATCAAGCGCACTGAAAAGGGGGAGCTCTCGGTCAAGGTACAGACCTATGCGGTGCTCACCAAAGCGCTGCTACCCCTGCCGGATAAGTGGCACGGCCTGACTGATGTGGCCAAGCGCTATCGCCAGCGCTATGTGGATTTAATCGTTAACCCCACCGTGCGCGACACCTTTCGGAAGCGGGCTCTGATTACCACTGGCATTCGCCGCTATCTGGAAGACCGGGGCTTTTTAGAAATCGAAACCCCCGTGCTGCAAACTGAGGCCGGGGGGGCAGAGGCGCGTCCCTTTACCACCTACCACAACACGTTAGAGATGGATCTCTACCTGCGGATTGCCACTGAGCTGCACCTGAAGCGGCTAGTAGTCGGTGGTTTTGAGCGGGTATTTGAAATTGGCCGGATCTTTCGCAACGAGGGGGTGTCCACCCGCCACAATCCTGAGTTCACCAGTGTTGAGTTTTACCAGGCCTACGCTGATTATTACGACTTTATGGACCTGACCGAAGACCTGGTGGCCACCCTGGCCCAGGATATCCTCGGTACGCTGACCATTACCTATCAGGGGCAGGCGATTGACTTGACCCCTCCCTGGAAACGGGTCACCATGCACGACTTGGTGCAAGAGCACACAGGGCTAGACTTCCACCAGTTCACTAGCTTGGCAGAGGCTAAAGCCGCCGTTAACGATCTCCATCTGCACGGATTGGAGGACTGTGACTCCATGGGTAAGCTACTGAACGAAGTATTTGAGCAAAAAATCGAAGCAACCCTGATCCAGCCCACTTTTCTGATTGACCATCCGGTAGAAATTTCGCCCTTGTCTAAACCCCACCGCAGTCAGCCCGGTGTCGTAGAGCGGTTTGAATTATTCGTGGCGGGCCGCGAAACCGCCAACGGCTTCTCAGAGCTGACCGACCCGATCGATCAGCGCCAGCGGTTTGAACTGCAAGCGGCCCGGAAGGCGGCTGGAGACCTGGAAGCCACGGGAGTGGACGAAGACTTTCTGACCGCTCTAGAGCACGGTATGCCACCCACCTGTGGGGAGGGCATCGGCATCGATCGCCTGGTGATGCTGCTCACCGATAGCCCCAGCATCCGCGATGTGATTGCCTTTCCCCTGTTGAAGCCAGAGCGGGAAGAGGAGTAGTTGGTTGGATGGGGAGATAGGGAGATAGGGAAATAGGGAGATAGGGAGGTAGGGAGGTAGGGAGATAGGGAGATAGGGAGGTAGGGAGATAGGGAGATAGGGAGGTAGGGGCAGACCGGTGTGTCTGCCCTGTCTGCCCTAGGTCTGAAGCCGGTAGGCTATGCTCTCTGTTCAACCAAGCTGCCCCCTCAACCAAGCTGCCCCCAGTCTTTCGACCAGGGGCAGTTCGGTGATAGGTTGTTAAGTTAGAGCGTTCAGCTAATAAGTGGGTTTCTGTATAAGAAGTCGATGGAATAGGTTTGCCCGGTTTTTGACTTACCCACAGGTATCATTCCCGAGGTAGCGTCTGAAATCAGTATCTTCTCCCATAGCTTGTCAAAGCTTCATAATAAACATGAGTTTCATAAAGTCACCTTCAGCGCCTATCCGAAAACCTCAGTAGAAAATAGTCTCTAGGGCTGAGCGATCATCCATACAATGTCGCCCCCTGGGGTCTCGGTGGTTCCTCTGAAATTAGCGGCGGCTGCCGTTCCCACAGCGCATTGGATAAGTACATGGACACAATGATTGACTGATCCTTGATCCGGCCTTCGACTCCGCTCAGGCCTCGACTCCGCTCAGGCCCCGACTCCGCTCAGGCCTCGACTCCGCTCAGGCCTCGTCGCTGGTTGAGCGGAGTCTAAACCAGCGACGTAGAGCCCTTTATTTTTGTCCACCTACTTCCCTGGTAACCAGGGTTCATCTCAACGGTCGTTATGGTGGGAACAGCCATGGCTACCGCTTCAGTTCTTGGGGTCGAAGTGCTCAGGCGCCGCATCTAGGGTGTCAGCCGCATCTAATGTGGTGGATCGCCCACAGCAGCGATCGATCCCGAGACTGTCAAACAAGAGATCGCCCACCGCGTTAGCCACTGTAAACTCCCCATAAAAACTATCTGAAAAGTCAAAGGCTTGGAGTTCGGTCAAAATTGCCATCACTAAAGAGCCAACATCATTCTCGCCTTCCAGGCGTTGGCGCACATATACTTGGGAAGCCCGCTGGGCGATGTCGTGGTTGGCTGGTTCTGGTAAATATTCGGCGTTCAGCCATCTGAGCAGAGCGGCTTCTAACCACTGCCCCTCTTGCTGAGCATTCTCGGGGGGAGGCAACGTCACGGGGCTCAGGGGATCATGCATGGGCTGCTTTGCAAAAGACAGAGATACTCAAAAGTTTGACACAATGTTAAGGGCATCCTAGCAGCCATGGCAAACAGAATGTATCACAACATTACCAAGGCTTGAGGCTTGCCTTCCTGTTGATGGGTGAACCTATACCGCCGTGACCATCTATAAGTACGACCTTGACGCCATTATTCGCGGCTATTCCCAGGGCTATTTTCTCATGGCCGATGGCGATGGCAGCGATTTGGGTTGGTACTCCAGCCGCCAGCGCACGTTAATTCCCTTAGACGACCGCTTTCGCTATCCCAAGTCTCTGCGACGTGTCCTCAACCAAAATCGCTTTCGGGTCGCCATTAATCAAGCCTTTAAGCCGGTGGTTGACGGCTGTGCCGATCGCGACACCACCTGGATCTCTGGCGAACTTAAGCAGATGTACTGGGAACTATACCAGGCTGGCTGGGCCTATAGCTTTGAGACCTGGCAAGGGGACGAACTGGCCGGCGGCATCCTGGGTTTGGTGATTGGCGGTGCCTTTATTGGCGAGTCGATGTTTTTTCGGATCTCAGAGGGATCGAAGGTGGCCATGGTGCGATTGGTTGAACACCTGCGATCGCGCCACTTTATTCTATTTGACGCCCAAATGATGAACCCCCATTTAGAGCGCTTTGGGGCCTACGTGATTTCAGAGCGCGACTACAAGGGACAGCTTAAGGTCGCCCTGAAACAAAACTGCCACTTTCTCTAAAGGGTGTGACCTTTAAGCCAGAAAATCCTGACCCCTGCCGCCTGCCGCCTGAATTCTATTACGGGCACTACATCCCGCCCTCAGCAATCCGCCCTCTAAGGCTACTGCCGATGACAGGAGGTTCACAGCAGCCAAGATCCTCTGAAGAAAGCCACCCGCGTCAGATAAATCCACCGGATTCCGTGGAACACTACTAGATAGACCCCAGTCAGCCCTCCAGGCTGATGCTGGCTATGGCTATACAGCGGGTCTCACCCCAGGGGATTGCATTCTACGGTCAGGTATGAGTCTTTGTATTAACCCACTCTGCAGCCAACCTAATCATCCTGACAATGGTGTCAGCGCCACCTGCTGCGCCTGTGGTTCTGAACTCTTGTTACAGGGACGATATCGGGTGATGCGGCTGATCAGCAGCCAAAGTGGTTTTGGCTGGATTTATGAAGCCTATGAGCGCCACCAGCCCAAAATTTTGAAGGTGCTCAAGCAAAGCTACAACAGTAATCCCAAAGTGCTGGAACTGTTTCGCCGGGAAGCTCAAGTGCTGAGCCAACTCAACCATCCCGGCGTACCCAAAGTGGAGGCCGAAGGCTACTTTCGCTATTGGCCCCAAGATAGCGCCCAGCCTTGCCACTGCCTGGTGATGGAAAAAATTGACGGTCCTAACCTAAAGCAGTGGATGATTCAGCAGGGAAATCATCCCATCAGTGAAAAACAGGCCCTGCTGTGGATGACCCAACTGACAGATGTACTGCACTTAATCCACCAGCACAACTATTTTCACCGGGATATCAAACCCGACAACGTGATGCTGCGGTCGTCGGGGCAGCTGGTGCTGGTGGACTTTGGCGCGGCCCGTGAGATGACCCAGACCTATATGGCTCAGCTCGGGGATAGTGATATTACCGCCGTCAGCTCGGCGGGCTATACGCCCCCTGAGCAAGAGCAGGGACAAGCGGTGCCCCAGTCTGACTTCTATGCCATGGGGCGATCGCTGATTTATCTGATCACCGCCAAGTTACCGAGCGACCCAACCATCTATGATCCCCGCACTAACGGTTTTCGCTGGCGACCCCTGGCCCCGCAAATATCCCCTCCCCTAGCTGACCTGATCGACGACCTGATTGCCCCAGCCGCCGCCCAGCGGCCCCAATCAACCGGGGAGATCTTGGCCCGGCTGGCCCAGATTCGCTCAGGTCAAAACGTTACCCTACCTCCGGCTAAGTCGCCTCAACCGTGGGTAGAAACCAGCGTCGACCCCCATAAAGCCCAGACCCTAGCTGAACCATCCCGCCGATTTTTACCCCCCTGGCTGGATCAACGCCCTTGGTTGCTCGTCGGACTGACTGGCCTCGCCTTGGCCATTCCCCTGGCCTGGTACGGCATCAGTCGCCAGTCCAGTCCAGTAGGCGAGGGGCTGGAGCAGCCCATTCCCCTGACCACCGAAACCGTCACCTTCGATGCTGCTCTGGCCGGACACACCGGCGATATTTACGATGCCATTTTGCTCAAAGACGGTCACACGCTGATCACCGCCAGTGCCGATGCCACCATCCGCCTGTGGGACTTACAGACAAAGTCCTCTGTGACCACCCTTAGCGGCCATACCAACGTGGTAAAAACCTTGGCCACTACCCCTGATCAAGACAGTTTGATCAGTGCTGGAGATGATCGCTCAATCCGCTTTTGGGCCTTACCCAGCGGCGAGTTTCAAGGGAAAATTGACGCCGCCCATGGGGTGCCCATTAATGCCATCACGGTCAGCCACAATAGCCGCTTTCTCGCCACCGCTGATGGCCTCGGCATGATTAGAATCTGGGACTTGATGGATGCAGCAGGCCACATAAATATCTCGGCTTTGGTGGACCAAGTGCCGCAGCCTGTCCACGTCCTCCGAGCTGACGGGGCCATTAATGATCTCCGCTTTAGCCGTGACAACCGACTGCTCATTAGTGGTGGTCAAGATCTGCATATATGGGAGATGGCTGACCCCGACCAACCCATTACCCTAGAAGGCCATGCTCCTCTGACTTTCATTAACCGCTTAGAAGTCAGTGCTGACAATCAGCTGTTGATCAGTGCGTCCAGTGATAAAACCGTTGGTATTTGGCATTTAGCCGACCTCACCCTAAAGGGAATTTTGACCGGCCACGAAAGCTACGTTAATGATGTCAGGGTGGATGGGCCGAAGCTGTGGAGCGCTGATGAAAACAAAACCGTCTTCGTGTGGGATCTGAATCGAAACCTCCCAGTTGAACAACTCCAGGGATTTGACACCGATATCTGGCGATTTGCACTACGGCCCAACGGCGACATTGTCACCATTGGTGGTTCTGAGCATTTGATTAAGATTTGGTTGACTGATGCGGCCCAATCGGCGGTTCCTTAACCAGTGATCTATCAAATTAAAGATGACGGGCTGACAAGAGGGTTTAAGGTCTACGGCTGGCCGTGAACCGCAGGCCGTAAACCGTGAACCCCAGTTCGCAGCACCCGTCATTAAGTACATGGACACAATTACTGACGGATCCTTGATCCGGCCTTCGACTCCGCTCAGGCCTCGTCGACTCCGCTCAGGCCTCGTCGATTCCGCTCAGGCCTCGTCGATTCCGCTCAGGCCTCGTCGCTGGTTGAGCGGAGTCGAAACCAGCCACGTTGAGCCTTTTATTTTTGTCCACCTACTTATCAGATTGACCGAGCACTAGAGGCCCCAGGTAGACCCGTCACGTGAGCCTATCAAGCGATGGTAACCACCTTGCCATGGCGCAAGTCAAAGCGATCGCCATGGGCCAGCAAATGAACCTGTAGCCCATGGATGCTGAGGGGATCGGAGGCCGCCACATCTGTCTCATTCGTATGGGTGACAGCACTAGGATCCACAACTGTAATTACCCCCTTGCCGATCACCCGAAAGCTGCCATCCCGCTCGAACAGGGCACAGGTGTCTTCGTCAATGCCCAACCCCAATCGGTCGGGCTGCATGGCAATGGCACTCATCAGGCGAGCCATGCGATTCCGGTTATGGAAGTGCTGATCGACAATCACCTCGGGTACGAACCCCAGGCCAATCGCCATATCCACCAGGGAGCGATTGGGAGACTCCCCACTGCCGCCGCCAGCAATCATGTGATGGCCCATGACCGCTGCCCCAGCACTGGTGCCCGCCAGGGTGATTTCCCCCAACTGAGCCCGCTGGCGAATCATGTCGATCAGAGGGGTGTCAGCCAATAAGCCACACAGTCGCACCTGGTCACCACCGGTAATGAAGACACCGGAGCACTGTTCCAACACGGTCTTCCAGCTAGGATCTTCCCCCTGGCTGCGATCGCGAATATCCATCACCTCAATGGCTCTGGCGCCCATGTCGCTAAAAATCTGTTGGTAGCGCCCAGCAATGGCGACCGGATCCCGAGAAGCGCAGGGAATAACCCCAATGCAGGCATCTGGCCCGCCACATCGGTGAAAAAAGGTCTGTAGAATTTCTTTGCCGTGGACTTTATCTTCGGCGCCACCGATAGCCATGATGGCGTGTTGCGTTACAAGAGACATGGGTCGCTTAACCAAGGGACTTGAATTGCTACCTAGGCTCTAATCCTGCATGATAGAGAGCGCTGTTGGTTTAAGGTCAGGCCTAGGGCCATGACAGTCTAGGGGATAACAATGTGCACTGACGAGACCGATCCGATCAGATTTGATGTGGTCAGCCTGTTTCCAGACTTTTTCGCATCACCCCTAAAGTCAGGGCTGATGGGTAAAGCTGTAACGCGGCGCATTGCAGAAGTTCATCTTACCAACCCTCGGGACTTTACAACGGATAAACACCATCGGGTTGATGATGAACCCTATGGTGGCGGGGTCGGCATGCTGATCAAACCTGACCCAATTTTTGCGGCCGTAGAATCATTGCCCATATTGCCCCGGCGGGATGTCATTTTGCTGACCCCCCAGGGAGAACCCATGACCCAGGCGCTATTTCGCCAGCTAGCAACCTATGACCAGCTAGTGCTGATTTGTGGCCACTATGAAGGCGTAGACGACCGCGTTAGCCATTTACTTACCCGGGAAGTTTCCCTCGGCGACTTTGTGCTTACCTGTGGCGAGATCCCTGCCCTAGCGCTGATTAATGGCGTGGTCCGCCTGCGCCCCGGCACCGTCGGTAAACCTGACTCCCTTAAATACGAAAGCTTTGAAACCCCCCTACTCGACTACCCCCAGTACACCCGCCCGGCCATGTTTCGGGGCTGGGCTGTGCCTGAGGTGTTACTGTCAGGTAATCATCAGGCCATTGCCCAATGGCGGCGACAGCAACAAATTGAGCGTACCAAAACCCGGCGACCGGATCTGTATGAGCAGTGGCAGAAACAGAATGGGGAGGTGGGGGAGTGATGGGGAGGTGCAAAATTGAAAATTTTCTCTCTTCGTTCTTCCCTCTTCGTTCTTCCCTCTTCGTTCTTCCCTCTTCGTTCTTCCCTCTTCGTTCTTCCCTCTTCGTTCTTCCCTCTTCCTTTTTCCTATGACCTTCCGCATTGGCAACGGCTACGATATCCACCGCCTCGTTCCGGGGCGTCCTCTGATTTTGGGGGGGGTGACCATTCCCCATCACCTGGGGCTGGATGGCCACAGCGACGCAGATGTGCTCACCCATGCGATCATGGATGCCATGTTGGGGGCCTTGAGCTTAGGCGACATTGGCTTGTATTTCCCCCCTGGGGATCCGCAGTGGGCAGGGGCCGATAGCCTGAAGTTGCTCGCTCAGGTGAATGGATTGATTCAAGCGCGAGGTTGGCAAGTCAGCAATATTGACTCGGTGATTGTGGCAGAACAGCCGAAAATGAAGCCCCATATTCAAGCGATGCGATCGCGTTTAGCCGATGTTCTTGCTGTCGAGCCAGATCAGGTGGGGGTGAAAGCCACTACCAATGAAACCTTAGGCCCCACGGGCCGCCAGGAGGGAATTGCCGTGTATGCGATCGCCCTATTGTCCAAAACGCCATGACCAAGGCCCCAACGTAGAGGAAGTCAGGGAGAGCCGCAAAAATTGACCTCAATCTTGGCTATACCAAGTCCGGCTCGGAATCTGAAGTTCTCCCACAGGCAGAGCCCCAGGTCTGGACTTGGATTTGGTTTAATGGGGGAACTTTCGGAAAGGTTTACAGTCTCTTTATATAGCCAATT
>SLIY01000181.1 GCA_007135385.1 Leptolyngbyaceae cyanobacterium CSSed165cm_216 | reverse complement strand
GCCTTCCCGTTGCAGCAGCTTCAGATGGTAATTGACCAGCTCATCCTTGAGCCCTTCGTCGCGGTGGGAGTAGGAAATAAATACGTCTAGCGCCTCGCCTGCCATGCCCGGTGCTGCCCTTATGGTTGCCCCATTGTAACGGGTGTAGCGCCGTCCTCGCTGGTGATAGGTGCTGTAGCCTCAGACGACCAGCTCAGGACATCGCCTGGGGTCGCTGTGTGAGCAGTACAAGCCTCCCAGGAGAGGACTTCGGACCTTAATGATGCCAAATCTCTACAGCTGTCAACCCTAAAATTAAAACTTGACACTGTCCTAACCTAAGGCCACTTTTAACTCGTCGTCGCTGGCCCGAAACCCGACCAGGACAGCCTGACTGTCTTTAACCCATAACGGCCGCTTCAGCAGCATGGCATCGGCGGCAAAGGCGTCAATCCACTGGTCATCGGTCCAGGTTTTTTTCTCATCCCCCAGAGCCCGATAGGACTGACCGGAGGTGTTGCGCATCGGCTTGGCCCCTAGGGTGTTGACCCAATCAGCGATGGTCTCCCGGTTGGGTGGGTTCAGTTTGGTGTTGACAAAGCTGTAGGCTATGCCGTGGCTGTCCAACCATTGGCAGGCTTTTTTGCAGGTGCCGCAAGTGGGAATACCATAAACTGTTAGGGCCATAAATCTTGAATCAATAAAAAAGTAGCAAGCAAGACAACAACCTTCGACCAGCCATAGGACTGATCCTCCTGATCCTCAGAAACAGCAAGAACGCCCTCGGGTAGAGAACGTTCTTGGGGACGATCTAGGGAACCTGCGATCGCCAGGGTCACAGGCCATCCCCCCCTAGTTGTCGTATACCCGGCACTCGTCGGCGTCAGGGTTATTTTCGCAATAGGTTTCAAAGGAACTTTTGTCAGTGCCTTTGTCCCGTTGGTGGGCGGCTTCAGCCTGGAGTTCTTCTACGGCGTCCCAGGCGGCGGCACATTCTTGGGATGTGCTGCCTGCGGTATCACAAGCGTCTCGAGCGGTCTCGAGCTCTTTTTCGATGCGGTTTTTGATGCTTTCAGTCATAACGTTGATTACCTTCTGCAAACTACAACTTAAGTCAATCTAAATGGTACAGACCAGCCAAGCCCTGACAACTAAGTCTGTCTGCGGTTTGTCCCAAATCGTAAATCAGTATAGTCTACCCCCTAGGTCAGGCCAAGCCAGAAATCCGAACCCTGAGGGAAGGGTTGTCAACCTAGGCTGCCTGTAAATTAAGCGGACGATCGCCCAAATTTTACAGGTAGGACTGGAAATCCGATCTAGACTGAAGCCACTACGCCAGAAGGACAGTGCCCATGAGTGCAACTTCCCAGCCGATGCGGTGGGCCAATGCCATATCGACCCGGGCCTCTTTGGAAGGAGCCGTGCAGGAGGTGGTAGACCAAGTTAGTCGCCAATTTGAGGGTGATCCTGATTTGGGGTTGGTGTTTATTTCCTCGTCGTTTACCAGTGAATTTTCCCGCCTGCTGCCGCTGCTACATGAGCGGCTGGCCATCCCTGTGCTAATTGGCTGTAGCGGCGGCGGTGTGGTTGGCATGGGCCCAGACAATGCTCCGATTGAGGTGGAAGATAATCCGGCGCTGAGTTTGACAGTGGCAGCCCTGCCAGGGGTTGGGCTGCGCAGTTTCCACATTTCCAGCGATGACTTGCCGGATTTAGACAGCCCCCCAGGGGCTTGGGTTGACCTGGTGGGGGTGGCCCCAGACCAAGACCCGCAGTTCATTTTGTTAGGGGATCCCTTGTCGTCCAGCGTCACAGATCTATTGCAGGGCTTAGACTTTGCCTACCCAGGGGCCGCCAAGGTGGGGGGCGTGGCCAGTGTGGATGGGTTTAACCGTAACTGTGGTCTGTTTTGCGATCGCACGCTGCACGACGAAGGCATGATCGGGGTAGCGTTATGGGGACCAGTGGTGTTGGACACCATCGTCGCCCAGGGGTGTCGCCCCATTGGCCCTGACTATCGTGTCACCCAGGCTGAACGCAATATTGTGTTGGCCCTCAGCGATCCGACGGACGGAGCAGAGCAGCCTCCCCTGGTTGTTCTACAGGAGTTGTTTCAAACCCTGAGCGAAGCGGATCGTAAGCTGGCCCAAAGCTCGTTGTTTATCGGTGTGGCCCAGGACAGCTTTAAGCTGTCCCTGGACCAGGGGGATTTCTTGATTCGCACCCTATTGGGGGTTGATCCTAAGGTGGGGGCGATCGCGGTGGGCGATCGGCTACGACCAGGACAGCGGGTGCGGTTTCATCTGCGGGATGCCCACACCTCAGCGGAGGATCTCGACCAGTTACTGGGGCGGTACCAAGCCCAAATGACCGCAGCCAGTGCCCCGGCTGGGGCCTTGATGTTTACCTGTATGGGACGCGGGGAAGGGCTGTACCAGCAGGCTAACTTTGACTCGGGCCTGTTTCATCAACACCTGGGGCCGGTGCCCCTCAGTGGCTTTTTCTGCGGTGGCGAAATTGGCCCTGTGGGCAAAACCACCTTTCTGCATGGCTACACATCGGTGTTTGGCATTTGCCGCCAACCTTAGGAGTATTTAAGGACCTAGGGAGTCTAGCCTAAATTCACTGACTGCAACAGCCAGAACCCAGCGAACGATTCGCTATCAGGGCTAGACTGTACCCCAATAAAATGCACCTGGTTGGCTTTAGCCTTAGCCGCTTCAAACGCCTGGGCCTCGGCTAGCAGGGCCGGGCTAGGCAGTCCGGCCAGAATCCAGCTCTCTGACGCACCGGTTTCTAGCACTAATTGAGGACTCTTACCGGCATCCACCCGCCAGTAGGCCATTTCCAGGCCCGACATCCAGGCGGCTAGGGCGGTGGCCCGGGGAGAGAAAATCAACAGCCCTGGAATCGGGGTATCGGGCTCTACGCCGGCGATAGCTAGGGGAAACGCTTCCCCAAAGTCGATATCCCACTCGGGCAGGTCGGCAAAGGCGGCGGCTTCCAGGGTGACAAAGGCCCACTGCTGGCCGAGCAGAGCATCGGGCAGGGGCTGGGGTGATGGGGGCGGAGCCGCCACAGAGGGAGAAGGGGCATTGGTGTAGCCCGGTTGACTGGGGTAATAAGACTGGTTGCGATCGCTCAGCCACTGCTGCAAAGCCAGGGTACGACGGCTGGGCTTAGCCGGAATCTCAGCGTCGTCGCAGGCCCGCTGGATCATGTTCTGCATCTGGTAGCGAAAGTACCGAATGCGACTAGGGGGGGCCGGGGCTTGGTCGATGGCTTCGGCGATCGCGGCCTTGAGGTTAATCGAATTCACCTCTGTGTTTGACAGAAATTTGCTGTAGCGAAACAACTGATCGGGATCAGTCTGGGTATCCGTTAACCCCTCACAGATCAGCACTTCCCATAGTTTTTTGTCGTTCTCGTCCAGCACGGGCCGGGAGTAAAAGTCCAGTTCCCAAACGCTGCCCATAGGTTATGCCTCGCTTTCGGCCAGTATGCGACTGATATCGCCCAAACGGTTTTCGGCATCGGCAAACACCGCCTCGGCCTCTTTAAGAATCTCGCCGGGGTATTTTTCCAGCACCTTGGTGGATAGGGAAATTCGGTTACGATCGGGGTCAAGGCCCACCACCACCGCTTTAATCGGCTGGCCCACCTTCAATACTGTGGGCAGCGACTCCACATAGTTTTTGCTGATCTGCTTAATGTGCAGCAGGCCAGTGATGCCCTCAAAGTCCACAAAAGCGCCAAAGGGTTTAAGACTAGCCACAGTCCCATCAATCAGCTGGCCCAGCTCCAAACGGCCCATCACCTGGCTACGAGCGGCCATCCGAGCCGACATCACCAGTTTGTTATTGCCGGGGTTGACCTCCAAAAAGCCTACGGTCAGCCGCTGGCCCACCGCGTCTTCCAAATTTTCATAGCTGCGGCCCAGGTGCGATCGCGGCACAAACCCCCGCAACCCCTCCACGTCCACAGTCACGCCACCTTTATTGAAGCCAGTCACCTTCACCTCCAGCACCGTGCCCTCAGCGGCCATGGTCTCTAGCTTGTCCCACAACTGCTTCAGCAACAGCCGCCGAATCGACAGCAACACCTGACCGTCGGCATCCTGGTCGCGGATCACCTGGAACGAGTATTCCACTCCCGGTTCCAGCACCCCCTCCAGAGAGCCGATTGCTTTCACCGCCGCTTCCCGGATCGGCAAAAAGGCCGCCGACTTGCCGCCAATGTCGATGGTGGCCCCGTCATGGTCACAGGAAATTACGGTGCCACGCACGGTGCTGCCCACCTGAAAGTCATAGTCGTGGGCCTCAAGGGCTTTGGCAAAATCTTCGGCGGAAAAAGTCAAGCGTCGTTCTCCCGGACAAACACAGTTGATTTTCTACTATACAACGTCTCTTAGGGGTTGTTGGCAAAGCCCAAGAGCGTCTCAGATAATACCTGTGACGTAGGGCCAATGTCCTCAAACGTCAACGGGTTTACGACCTCTTGGCGACCAATCATACCTGGGACGACCTTTTGCCAACAACCGCTTATGGAGTTCTACATCATCAGCACGGCATCCCCAGACCCTTTACAATAATGGCCCAGAGCAATGTCCTAACCCTGACACATCCATGGCAGACGATCAATTTAGCCTGTTTGACGCCGCCGCAGGGGCGATCGCCGCCTCCAGTGGCACTGGCTTTGACGCTATTCCTACCACCCGGTCCATCCCGATTCCGCCAGGCACCTACGATTCCCTAGAAACGCTGGCTACCCACTGTCGCAGCTGCCAACGGTGCGAACTAGCCCCCAGTCGTACTAATGTGGTGGTCAGCCGGGGCAGCACCACCGCCCCAATTTTCATTATTGGGGAAGGCCCCGGCCAGCAGGAGGATGAGCAGGGTAAACCCTTTGTGGGTAAGTCGGGCCAATTGCTGGAGAAGATTTTGGCCTCAGTCCGCCTGGACACCGAGAAAGACGTTTACATCGCCAATATTGTTAAGTGTCGCCCCCCCGGCAACCGGGTACCCACCGCCAATGAAATGGCCGCCTGTAAGGGCTACCTGATGGAGCAAATTCGTCTGGTCGACCCCAAGATTATTTTGCTGACTGGGGCCACCGCCGTGAAGGGGATCACGGGCGAAAAAACCGGCATCACCAAAATCCGCGGCCAGTGGCGGGAATGGGAAGGCCGCCTGTGTATGCCCATTTTCCACCCCGCCTATTTGCTACGGAACCCATCCCGAGACAAGGGCAGCCCTAAGTGGCTGATGTGGCAAGACATTCAGACGGTACGGGCGAAGCTGGATGAACTGTTGGCGGCGGATTAACCACCGCTGTGATCCGAGGCAGATTGGTGGGGGCCGGTTTGCGGTGCACGGTGCAAGGTTTACGGTGCGCGGTCTACCTTTAGCCTCTAGTGGTCTGTCAAGCCAGAGGTGACGGGTCAACAGGGTCTACGGTTGACGGTCTACGGCTCGCCTTAAACCGCATACCGTAAACCGTGAACCCTAAGTCGCATCTCCCGTGATTATTTGGTTGACTGAACACTAGCTTCTAACCGTAAACCTAACACCGCTTAAGTAAATACCCAGGTTACTCGTAGATCCAGCTTTGGGTAGCGGGGGTCCAGCTCGTGAGTTCGGTGTCGCTAAACCATAAGGCAATTTCAGCCTGGGCGGTTTCAGGGGCGTCAGAACCGTGGATAATGTTGCGACCTACGGTAACACCCAAGTCGCCGCGAATGGTGCCGGGTTCAGCTTCGAGGGGTTTGGTGGCCCCAATCATCTTGCGGGCTGAGGCAATCACCCCTTCTCCTTCCCACACCATGGCCACCACCGGGCCAGAGGTGATGAAGTCTACCAGTCCAGCAAAAAAGGGCCGTTCTTTATGAACGGCATAGTGCTTTTCGGCCAGTTCCCGAGACACTGATGTCAACTTCATGCCAACCAGGGTAAAACCTTTGGTTTCAAACCGGCCGATAATATCGCTCACCAGCCCCCGCTGCACCCCGTCGGGTTTAATCATCAAAAACGTCCGTTCCATAGATACCAATTCCTAACGCGAGTACAAGACCTCTACTATGCTGAGAAACGGAGGTCACTTTGTAAAGCACTTTCACCAAGATTTTGCCAAAGTTTGCCCCAGCCCCCACCTGACCGCTCTATCCGGAATTCGATACACTAGATGTAGCTCTAGTGTTTGGACCATCTTCCAGGACATCCTATGATCTCGGTTTTGCCTCAAGCGGTTTCCTCAGCGCCTACCATAGCTCCTGAAAAAACACGCCAGACGACTCGCAAGCCGTACCCCAACTACAAGATCATTGTTCTAAATGACGATTTCAATACCTTTCAACATGTGGCGGAGTGTTTGGTGAAGTATATTCCGGGCATGGTTAGTGATCGCGCCTGGGACTTGACCAACCAAATTCACCACGAAGGGCAAGCGGTGGTGTGGGTGGGTCCCCTAGAACAGGCGGAAATGTACCACACCCAACTGAGCCGGGCTGGGTTGACCATGGCACCTTTGGAAAAGGCCTAGCCCCTCTTGATCGAACCTTTGACAGCCCTAACTACCCCTACCTATGGCACAAGCTTCGGATGGTCGTCTCGTTTGGAACCACTCCACTCATCTCCCTGGGCTGATTCCTATCCTTGAAAAGCTCTTGGTCCAACAACCCAGCATTGGTACCGTTACCCCTGGGGTGATTGCCCAGGTGCGATCCCATTCTCCAGAACTACGGATCAAAGTCTCCGTGCCGATTCGGGGCGGGTTTAAGCTAATTGCCCGCAAGGGCAAAACCGTGCAGGAAGTGTTTGTGCTCACAGATTTGGATAAACCGGCCCTAGAAACCGCCATTGCCCAGGCGATTGAGGCAGCATAATGGGCTCTGGATCAAGAGTCAGGAATGGTTGGCCGACCTATGCCACAGAGGACGCGTTTAATCCAGGAAGGGCAGGCCACCTTTAGGGTAGATGGGGCATTTTATCGGACCAAAAGCGCGATCGCTCGGGATCTAGCCATTCTGGCCGCGGCCGTCTATCGTCAACGGCAGGGGCAGCTGCGGGTGCTAGACGCCATGACCGGCTGTGGGGTACGCCCCCTGCGCTATGTGCTGGAAGCAGGGGCAGACTGGGTTTGGGCCAACGAGGGCAACCCCGATCAAGCCGAGGTGCTCACCCAGAATCTGGCGGTGTTACCCCCCGAGACCTATCGCATTACTCACCAGGACGCCCATCAGGTGTTCTTTAGCTGTTACCAGGCTCGGGACTTCTACGACCTGGTGGATATCGACAACTTTGGCAGCCCAGCCCCCTTTGCCAGTACTGGCCTCTGGGCCACCCGCATGGGCGGCCTGCTGTACTTAACCAATACCGATGGCCGCTCCACCAGTGGCCACGATGTAGGCCGGAGTTTACGGGTGTATGGGGCTGGGGCGCGATCGCATCCCGCCGTTCATGAACAGGGGCTACGGTTGCTGTTGGGCCATGGGGTCCAGGTCGCCGCCGCCCGTCACCTGGGCATTGAGCCCGTCTTTTCGCTATTTACGGGCCAGGTTCATCGGGTAATGGTGCGGCTGGTGCGAAAACCCACCCTAACCCCCGAAAATTATGGTTTTCTGGCCTACTGCCACAGCTGCGGCCACTTTCAAACCGTAGGTTGGGGCCAACTCAGCCGGGTCACTTGCCCTTGCCAAACCCACGGTCAAGCCTCTCCCACTGTGGTCCTGAGTGGCCCCCTGTGGCTAGGGCCGCTCCACGACGTAGACACCCTGAACGCCATGGCAACCCTGGCGATTACCAAGGGATGGTCTACCCAGGCCAACTTGCTCCAGGTGATGCAGCAGGAGGCCACCCTTCCCCCCTATTACTATCCCCTAGGGGACATTGGCCGCCGAGGCCAGATGGATATTCCCAACCGCGATCGCCTCATGGCCGCCCTCCAAGCCCACGGCTACCGGGCGGCTCTCACCCACTGCGATTGGCAAGCGATCAAAACCGACGCCCCCTGGGCCGACTGTTTAGCGGTGGCTAAAGTGTTAGCGGGGAAGAGGGAATAGGGAAAAACGAAGAGGGAAGGTGCAAGGTAAACGGTAAACCGTAATGCCCCACCCCTGCCCCTTCCAAGAGGGGATGTTGAGAGGATTCACCCCTGGAGGGGATTCTGGGCCATCGTCCCCTCCTCGGAGGGGTGCCCGCAGGGCGGGGTGGGTTGAATCCCGCCTATGGGGTAAGTTGCTCTCTGCCCAGCGCCCTTGCAGACCCACCCCTGCCCCTCCCAAGAGGGGATTCAGATACTCGATACCCCCACTTCCCCACCTCCCCATCACCCCATCACCCCATCACCCCCTCTCCCCCTCTCCCAAACCCGCTGCGCCAACCCCAAAGCCTGAGGCCGCACCAACTTACCCTGGGGAGTTCTCGGCAGGGCCGCGATCGCGATCCAGCGTTTGGGCTGCTTAAAGGGGGCCAGCTGTCCCTGCAACAACAGCGGCAGCGTGGCCAGGGGTAAGGTGGGGGAAATTACCACCAGGGCACACAGTTGCTGTCCCCAGCGATCGCAGGGCAACCCCACCACACAGGCATCCTGGACTTGGCCCGTCGCCAAGAGCACCGCTTCTACTTCTTCGGGAAAGACATTTTCGCCCCCGGTGATCAGCTTGTTGCTGCGGCGGCCCACCAAGTGCAGATAGCCTGCCGCATCTAAATAGCCCATATCGTCGGTGCAAAGTTCACTGCGGTTGCCCGGTGCCTGGGGTCCAGCGGTTTCGGTGGGGGCCAAGCTGGTGAGCCGATAGGGCTCACTGGCCTCGGCGGTTAAGACCACATACCCCTCGGCCAGGGACGTCGCCGCAATGGTGACGGTCCCCACGGCGGTGGGCGGTAGGGGTTGCCCTTGGGGATTCAGAATGCGTAAGCTGGCGTGGGGTAAAGCTCGACCGCTGCCGCCGTGACCGGCCAAAAATTCCTGGGGTAGCAGGGTGGCCACCTGGGAGGCGGTCTCGGTCATGCCGTAGGTGGGGGCCAGGGGAATTCCCAAGGTTCTGGCCCGATGCAGCAGCCGGGGCCAGGGGGGAGCGCCCCCCAACAGAACGGCTTGAAAGCTACGTAGCCAGGGCTCGAACGCTTCTCCTTGATCGAGCAGCCACTGCAATTGGGTGGGCACCAGGGAGAGAAATCCAGGGGGGGGCAACGGTAATCTCTGCCCCTGTTTCAGCTCACTATAGGGCTGCACCGCGAGATATCCCCCAGTGGCCAGCACCCGTAGCCCCTGCATGAGCCCACTGACGTGATAGAGCGGTAGCACGCAGTAGGCATTCACGACGGCTACACCAAAGTGCTGGCGGAAGCCCTGCACCGCCGCCATCAGACTCTCCCTGGTGTGGATCACAGATTTAAGTTGGCCCGAGGTCCCCCCGGTGGGGATTAAGATTTTGTCAGCCG
>SLIY01000132.1 GCA_007135385.1 Leptolyngbyaceae cyanobacterium CSSed165cm_216 | reverse complement strand
CCCGGGCGTTATTTCAGCTAGACCCGGATCGAGTCGTGCTGGGGCGTAGCGCGGGTTTAAATTACATTGACCGGGGCAACTGGCAAGATACCCCCCAGCGCCAGGGCACCCTGCAACGGGTCTTGCTGGCCCCTGCGGGGGACTCGGCCCCCCAGAACCAGTGGCAAGCGGGGGACTATGCCCTGCTGATTCATCTGTTTGGCGGCATTGGTGGCGAAAAGGCCGAATTCGCTCCCCTGGGTACCGTCGCTGGTCACTTTGCCTATGGCCTGGTGCGGGTGGTGTCTGAGCCCTTAACCAACGAGCTACAGTTCGACATCAAGTACCAACAAATTTATGCCCAAAACCCCAACGGCATTGCCTCGGGCACCCACGACTGGATCGACTACATCGGCGATATGCAGCGGGGGTGGTTGGGGATTCGGCCAGTGTCAGATATTGTCGTCAAGCTGGATGCATTCATTACCCCGTTTCAGTTTGGCGATACCCAGATTTCTCTGTTTCGAGAACTGCTGCTACAAACCCAAATCATTGCCGCCCGCTACCGGGTTGGGGACGGCACTGGCGTGTCTGCGGTTAGCCCAGCGGCCTCCTGTGTGCAAGATTCCAACCAGGCTTTATTCATTGCCATGCAGCAAATTCGGCGGCAAATTGAAAACCAGCCGGAGATTGTCACCTGGGTACAGCAGCACCCTGATAGCCCTGAAGCACAGCGGGCCAAAGACTTTGTTGCCCTAGGAGAAGCCTTAGAAGCGATGCTGGTGCCCTACGGGGTGGTGCGGGCGGATTGGCAAACCAACGCTGAGACCCTGGCGGCGGTCGAGTCGGGGGGAGATTTCATCAGCAGTCCTCGGCTAACCAGTGGCGTATTAAGTTGGCAGACCATGATGCCCCGTTGGGGCCATGACCAAGTGGCTCGCATTTTCTTACAGCACGGGGCACAGCTCTGGTTCTTGCGCACCAATATGGTGGGCGGTTTTGATCCAGGGGTTGAGCCCCTGGCCCCCACGACCCTGATGGGGGGCATCCCAGTCGTCGGTCGGCTGGTGCAGCGACTGGCCGACGCTTTTGCGGTTTGGCCTACAGGGCCAACCATCGCCATCACCCTAGGTGCCCTGGCCCTCTACGCCGCTTTAGCCATTCCTGTGGGGCTGCGCAATGGTTTTTTAAGCTGGCAGACTGTACAGCAAAACCCGCTACTGGTGTTGCTGGGGCTGCTGCGAATTGCAATTTTTCCAGCCTTAGCAGAAGAAATTGTGTTTCGGGTGCTGCTGCTGCCCCACCCAGTGGAAGGGGTGCCGGTTGGTATTTGGCTGCTGTGGGGGCTGCTCAGCTTGGGGCTGTTTATGCTGTACCACTGGGTGATTAGCAAAACCGTTTACCGCTCAGCCTGGGTCACCCTGTCAGACCCCCGCTTCATCGTACTGATGGGCTGGTTAGGCATAGTCCTGATTGGCCTGTACGGGATTACCGGCTCTCTGTGGCTGGTCACCTTTGGGCACTGGGCGGTAGTGGCCGTATGGATTTATACCCTGGGGGGCTATGCCCGCCTGGCACCCCAAGCCCCCGCCCCGGCCAGCCCCTGAGCTAGGTCTATGGGATCTGTCGCTATGTATAGCGCCCCCAGTGAACCCAGCGATCGCTCCGTCTAGATTGAAAATAATGGTCGGGTTTTAATCAAATAGCGTGTGCCATAACCCAGTTTCACTGCTACACTCACAGGCAAATTCCGTCAGAGATTATTTAGCCTTTGTCCATGCTGGAGCGTCGCCGTTACCGTTCACTGCCCCTTAAGCGCAAAAAACGCCAACGCCAACGACAGCGCCAGCGGCTGTCAGCCCTGCTGATGGTTACCCTGGTGGGTAGCACCCTGCTGCTGGCGGCTTTTCGTAGTGCTAGTGGTTACTGGCGGCAGCCGATGTTGCTGTCCCAGCGGCCGGTGGGGCAAATTGTTAGCCGAGCCGAATTGGCCACTGGCATTCGTCAAATTCAGACGGCCAATGGACGACCCACCCTCAACCCCCTACCCCTAGCTGAGGAGGTTTGGGACTGTGAGGTGGTGGTGATTGGCGGTACCCTGGGCGGCGTAGCGGCGGCGGCTCAGGCCATGGACACCGGGGTCACCACCTGTACGATTGAGCTCACCCCCTGGCTAGGGGGGCAGGTGAGTTCCCAGGGGGTCTCAGCCATTGATGAATCACGGGCGATGCGCTGGCGGCGTAATTTTTCTCCGAGTTGGGAAGCCTTCAAAGCGCTGATCAAGCGCCAGCCCGTTTACCTGCCCGAATGGACGGGACTGCCGGAACAAATGTCGGTTAGCCAAGTGAATAGCTGCTGGGTGGGGGAATTGTGCTTTAGTCCCAAAGCCGGGGCGACCGCCGCTGAAATGTTACTGCGCCAGATGGCCACCTCTGCTCCCGACAGCCGCTGGTCCACGTCCACAGCGTTTAAGGGGGCCGCCTTTGACGCCAGTGGACGCAACATTACGGCAGTATACGGAGTTAGACGTATTCCCCGGGACCCTGACTATGTGCCTACGGGTCGGCTGTCCCAAGAATTGGAGGCCTGGTACGACTGGTCCGACGACGATGTCTACAATAAGGTTCCGATCCGATTACAGCCCCCGCCGGGGCGGCGGATGATTGTGATTGATGCCACTGACACCGGGGAATTGGTGGGCTGGGCTAATTTCCCCCACCGGCTTGGCTCCGATGCCCAATCCTTTACCGGCGAGGTTAACGCCCCGCCTAAGGATAATCCTGACTGTACCCAGGCCTACACCTATCCGTTTGTGCTAGCGACTTGGGGCGATCGCGGCACCAGTCTAAAAACCCTAAACGCCCTAGATTCCCCCTTAACCCGCGATCAGCATCGCCAAGAATTTGATTTAGAAGGCTTTCCCTTTTTTAACTTCGGCAGCGTCTTTAACTACCGTCGTATGGTCAGCCAGGTCCCTGGCGCGTCGAACGTCAACGTCACTCGCCCCGGAGAAATGACCCTGATTAACTGGAACAAAGGGAACGATTGGCACTTTATGGATCCCCCCCTGGTCTTGACCGATGAAGATTTGAGCCTTAGCGATCAGCGGCAAAACTGGATGGGGGGGCTGTCCACTGAGTCCTTAAATTATGGCGAACTGCATGCCCTGATGTTTGCCGAATGGTTAATTGAAACCGAAGCGACCTCTAACTTACCCCTGTCCCTGTTGACCGGCCAAGAGGCACCCCTGGGTACCCAGTCAGGCCTGAGCATGGTGCCTTATATTCGGGAGGGTCGACGCATCTTAGGTCGCCCCGCCTATGGCCAGGAAAGCTTTATGGCGGTGGAGGCCGACCTGCGGGAAGACATGACCGGCGGTCGTGACTTTAGCTCCACCGCCGTGGCCCTGGCCCACTACGACATTGACATTCATGGCTGTCGCTACCTGGAATGGCGTCCCTCCTACGAGGCGGCAGGGGCTAGCATCAAAGAGTTTGTGGTACGTCCTTTACAGATCCCCCTAGAGGGAATCGTTCCCCAAGGGGTGGATAACGTCTTGATCGGGGGCAAGAGCATTGCCGTCAGTCACATTGTCAATGGTGTTACCCGGGTCCATTACGGGGAGTGGAGTATTGGCGGCGCCGCTGGGGCTACAGCGGGTTGGTTGCTGCGCCACGGCAAACCCTACGATCTGACCCCTGCCCAGGTGGTGGCCACTGGGCAAATGCCGGCCCTACAAGCGTTTTTGGTGGAGCAAGGGCTCCGGTTTACCTGGTAGATAAACTGATTGGGGTATTCCCCCTTGATTTTTCTCCTATCCCTGCGGAAACCCGGAAAAAACTATAGATTAGTTATTGAGGTAACTATAGGAAAAAGGCGAGGACACCCACATGCGGGTATTGTTAATGACTGGCAAAGGTGGCGTTGGTAAAACGTCTGTCGCTGCCGCCACCGGGTTACGTTGTGCTGAAATGGGGTACAAAACCCTAGTGTTGAGCACTGACCCAGCCCACTCCCTGGCCGATAGCTTTGATCTGGAGCTCAGCCATGATCCTCGTCTGGTGCAGCCTCACCTGTGGGGGGCCGAGCTGGATGCCCTACGCGAGTTAGAGGGAAATTGGGGGTCGGTGAAGCGCTATATTACTGACGTGTTGCAGGCCCGAGGATTAGAGGGGATTGAGGCTGAAGAACTGGCGATTTTGCCAGGCATGGATGAGATCTTTAGTCTGGTGCGGATGAAGCGCCACCATGACGAGAACGAATACGATGTCTTGATCATTGATTCGGCCCCGACCGGGACAGCCCTGCGGTTGCTCAGCCTGCCGGAGGTGGCGGGTTGGTACATGCGTAAGCTCTATAAACCGTTTCAGGCGGTTTCAGAAGTGTTACGGCCCCTGGTAGAGCCCCTGTTTCGCCCGGTGGCTGGGTTTTCGTTGCCCACTAGAGAGGTGATGGATGCCCCCTATGAATTTTATGAACAGCTGATTGAGCTGGAAAAGGTGTTGACTGACGCCACGACCACCTCAGTTCGACTGGTGACCAACCCAGAAAAAATGGTGATTAAAGAATCCCTGCGGGCCCACGCCTACCTCAGCTTGTATAACGTCGGCACTGACTTGGTGATTGCCAACCGGATCATTCCTGATGCGGTGCAGGATCCGTTCTTCCAGCGGATGAAGGAAAAACAACAGCAGTATAAACAGGAAATTTATGATGATTTCCGACCGCTGCCAGTGAAAGAGGTGCCTCTATTCGCGGAAGAGCTGTGTGGCCTAGATGCCCTACACCGGCTTAAAGATACCCTCTATGGGGAAGAAGATCCGACCCAGGTGTACTACAAAGAAACCACCCTACGAGTGCTCCAGGACAACGACACCTATAGTCTGGAATTGTATCTGCCGGGTATTCCTAAAGATAAAGTTGAGCTGAGTAAGTCGGCAGATGAGCTGAATATTCGCATTGGTAACCACCGTCGTAACCTGGTGCTGCCCCAGGCCCTAGCTGCCCTGCAGCCTGCTGGAGCCAAAATGGAGGATGACTATCTGAAAATCCGCTTTGCCACAGCCACCTAGCGACCCGACTGAATATAGTCCAGAATGCCCTGGGCAATCGCCTGCCCCATCTGGGCCTGCCACTGGGGGTCGCGTAACTTAGGCGCATCCGTCGCCCCGGTCACAAAGCCGATTTCGATTAGGGCGGCGGGCATGGAGGTACGGCGCAGCACAAAGAAGCGAGCCTGCTTTACACCGCGATCGTTCATTGCCACGGTGCCCAGAACTCGCCGATGCAGCACCGAGGCCAGTCGATGCCCGGCATCAGAGAAGTAATAGGTTTCTAGGCCATTTACCTCGGGCCGTTGCATACTGATGGCGTTGGCGTGGATGCTGACAAAAATAGTGGCATTGGCGGACTCGGCGATGTCAACTCGGGGCTGTAGGTCCAGAGTTTGATCGCTCTGGCGAGTCATTTGGACCGCAATCCCCTGAGCCTGCAGGGCATTGGCCGTGTGATGGGAGACGGCTAACACCACATCTTTTTCCCGCAGACCGCCAATCCCCACGGCTCCTGGGTCAGCTCCCCCATGCCCCGGATCGAGCATGACCACGATGCGATCGCGGCTAGGTTGAGGGGCCGCTGGCTGTTGGGGTGCTGGGGAAGAGGCGATCGCCGCTGGGGGAGGGGCCGCCTGGGCAGGCTGGGTCTGGGCCGAGTTAAACATCGGCAACACAACGGTAGTGGGGGCTGTGGCAATCTGACTAGCGGGCATCCCCATCGGGGTCAGCCAAATGCCGCCGGAGACTAAAGAGACCTGCCAATCGGGACTAGCCGCGTCCAAATTCAAGATCAGGCGCACTGCCGGTGGATTAGTGGAAAATTGAGTCACCGCCCAGTGATGGATACCATAACGCCCCTGGGGCAAAGACTGAGGGCTCAAAGCTTGGGAAATGGAGGCATCCAGTAAATCAATTACCAACTGCCGCACCTGGTGTTCGTTACGGGTCCGATACACCTGAATTTGGGGTGCGGCTCCCTGGATGGGCATAAAAAACCCCTCCTGAGTCACCTGTACCCCTTGGACCACCGTCGCAGAGCGGGAGACGGGGGCATGGGTAACCTGGTTACGGCTTAACAGCGGCGGTAAAGCACTAGCCGGATCAGCGGCAGACGGACGGCTAGGGGAAGATGGCGGTGGGGGTGAGGCCTTAGGGGCGGCCTTAGGGGTGGCCGTCATTGCGGCTGTGGCCGTCTGGGTCGCACTGGGTAACTGCACAACCCATTGGTGGCTGGTCATCCCCCATACTTTTACCTGCCGTGGGTCTAAGCTATAGCTTGGATCGAGTTCTAGGACCATGCGAGTGGTGCGAGCGTCCGCCTGCATCACCCGCACCGCCGTAACCGCACCGCCAATAAACTGGTTCCCGACTGCTTCATCAGTCACAATGCCAGGTAGGTCAATCACCAGCCGTTTTGGCTGCAGCAGTAGACTAACCCGAGGCTGCACACTGCTGTCTGTCGTAAACATAAACCGGTTTTGGCCGGTGTCAAATTCCCAGGCTTGTAGCCGCGCTGTAGCCTTAGCAGGTAAACTGCCAAATAGGCATACCCCAGCTATGCTGACCATCCCAGTAAAAAGCTGTTTGAGCCGCAATCGCCTGTTCCCCACACACCACAGCGATCCAGTTGAACCAAGGCCACCCCAGCTAAAATTGCCAGGTGATTAGCAAAGATTTCAGGGTAAAGAGGTCAAATCAACCGAATCGGCTTAGATATTAGCTCAATTTCCCCAGCTTGAATCGCAATTAGCTGCTCTAGGGCTTGCTGCAAATCTTGGGTCAGGGTATTGACAGCGGTTTTGGCCGCCCGCCGAGACTGGGCGTAATCAGGCCAGCGCTGGCTGATGTCCATCGGTTCGCCGATGGTAATCAAGGCATGACGACGACCTAACTGAGGTCGCCGGGGAATTTTTGTCCCCTTCACCCGCTCCACCAGGTCAAACAAAATTAGGGTGGTCTCAGCAAACCGCTCAAAGCTAGGGTGATCTCTCACGTAATGACCACTAACAGCCACAAAGCTTTCCACCAAACGCATGTGCCGCAGGTGTAGGGTGGCCGCTTCCGCGATCCAGTCAGCCAGACCCCGATCAAAAGCCGAGAGTTGATTCAGATCTTCGATGTCTTCTCGATAGATGTAGGTCCACCCGGCCTCTTCTAGCCGGCGGCAGCGGGTGACCAGGGTGCCGGTGCTAGGTAAGCCAAAAAAGTCTTCCCCCACCTTCAGCGATACCTCTAACACCTGACTCAACCGTTGGGCCAGCTGCTCGGGCTCTGTATCGGCTTTTTGGTCAGGCTCGGGAGGCCACAAGCTGCCGTAAAACCGCTGATAAAACCCTTCCATGCGAGTCAGGAGGTACTGACCTAACGTCCACAACCGTTGGTAGTACTGATCTGAGGTAGCTTGCGCCGGGTGGTCAAAGGATTGTACCGGTAAACCACAGTCAGCCTCTAATCGACCCATCAGACAATTGAGCGCCCGCCAGTCGGGGTTCGGGTAAACATAGCGCAACCCCACCGGTAGCAAGACAACGGTTTCCGATCGCTTCGCTTTCTGCAAATCCTCCACGGTCCAAAAGGCCAATTGTGCCGTTCCAGGCTCTAGCTCGCCAATCACTTCCCCATGGCCGTTGGTGGCGCCCTCGGGGGCAATGGTGACCGGAAAAGGGGCGTGCAGAATTTGCTGGCGCACCGCTTTCAGAGCTTTCAGATCCAGCCGCCGCCCCCGATGCACTGGAATGCCCCCCAGACTGGCAAAAAACCACTTGAGCCAAGCCCCAGCCCATAGGGACATGCCCCGGTCATACATAAAAAAACTGTGGATCGGTCGTTTGAGGGAAAAGCCACATCGCTGGGCCGCCTGGGGCACCAGCCGAGAAAACAGGTATGACAAACATACGGGGTCATCCACCTGACCGTGGCGAAAGGCTAGAATAAGCCGAATCTGGCCCGCCTGAAACTGTTGCCAACATCGGGCTAAGACCTCTGGGTTAGAGCAGGTCACTGGCCAGATGCCCGCTGGTAACCATGGTCGTAACCGGATGCGTAAGAGCATCGGCAGCAACAGATAGCTGCCCCGCACGACCCAGGCTCGATAGTGGGGCGGAATAAAACGAAGCGGGGGCTGTACCCCAGAGCGATCGGCCAAAAGAGACTCCTTCGTAGGACACTCCCAATGTATAGCAAAAGGCAGAAGACAGAAATCAGCTTACTAAAGCTGGGTTGGTATCGAGTTGATGCCAGAGGCAACAAAGAAGGCGTCAATGCACAATTTTCCCCACCCCAAGAAAGGTTAGCGTATAATCCTCAGTTACCTGAAGAAGTCGATTTTCAGGCAACCCTTTCTGAGCCACTGGAGATGATCATAGAAACATTGCAAGCACAGGCTACCTGGGATGATATGCTGCGTAACCTTCCAGATATTTCGCTGGAGTCTGCGAAAACGTATGGTCTCGTGACGGATAATAAAAAGTGAACGAAATCAAATTGCTTATAGACCTACATCAAGGTGCAATTCGGCAAGGTCCAGGTGACGATAAAGAGACAGAAAAAGCTATCGATCTGGCTTTTATAGATCGCAGTACACCACTCAAAATTGCAGATATAGGCTGTGGTACAGGAGCATCGACACTAACTCTAGCGCGACTGTTAAATGCCAAAATCACGGCTGTTGATTTCCTTCAGGACTTTCTTGATGTACTGAAAATTAGAGCGGAGGATGGAGGAGTTTCTGAAAGAATAACGCCTGTTTGCTTGTCAATGGATGATTTGCCATTCGAAGATGAAGAGTTTGATGTTATCTGGTCTGAGGGGGCGATATACAACATCGGCTTTGAAACAGGGATTACTGATTGGCATCGTTATCTGAAGCCCCGTGGGTTGCTAGTCGTGTCCGAGATTAGCTGGACTACAAGTGTACGCCCTCCAGAAATCCAGAAGTACTGGGAGCAAGAATATCCCGAAATCGATATGCCCTCCTCAAAGATAAATCTGCTAGAGAAAACTGGTTATTCGCCAATTGGGTTTTTCATGTTAGCAGAGCATTGTTGGTTGGATAATTATTACAAACCTATGCAGTCTAGTTTTCAAGACTTTCTTAGTCGAAACAGAAATGTGAAAGAAGCTCGTGCAGTCGTCGAAGCGGCACGTCAAGAAATCGAACTTTATGAAAAATATAAGGCCTATTACAGTTATGGCGTATATATTGCGAGAAAGTTAAGTGCAGATAAGTCATTATAAATTGTGGCTAGAGACAAATCTAGACTGCGCCTCGGCTTGCTCCAGAACAGGACATTGGACACAAAGGCTATCTGTGAGGCTGTACTTAGAAAATCTCCTAAAAAGCCTATTGGTCAAGGCTCTTCGGATTTCATCCCCCGTCAACAGTTCAGTGCCCAACGCCCTATTTCTAAATTTTCAAT